>JBJSXS010000970.1:0-5698 GCA_046086545.1 Gemmata sp. | reverse complement strand
GTACAAGCCGGACGTCACGCGGGTGCGCATCTCGGCGCGGTACGACCCGGATAACGGGCATACGCTGTTCGCCGCGCCGGCCGTTGTGACATTCGACGGAAAGCCTTTCGGATCGCCGGTTTGGAACGAAAAGGACAACGTGGCGCCGACCGGCCCGGGCGGGCGTCCGACCGGCGGCTTCGGCGGGCTGGGGATGCCCGCGGCCGGCACTCCGGCCGGCGGCGGGGCAACTGTTCCGCCCGCAGTGGTGCCAGCCCCGTTCCCGCTCGGCGGGTCGGGGACGACCCAACCGCCGGCGGGCGCGATCCCGCTCGCGGGGCCACAACCGGGGGCGCCGGTGATGCCGCCAACGGGCCGGGTGGCCCCGATGCCCGGGGGCGCAACGGGCACCACGGTGCCCGCGGGCGCGATGCAAATGCCGGGGGCGGGCGCCCCGGACGGGTTGCCGCCCATCGGCTTCGTACTGCCGGCCCCTCAGCGGCAGTAGGTCGGCCGTAATCGTCTCGGCGAGCAGGGGGCTGACGCCCCCTGCTCGCTTTTCTTTGCGTGCGCCCGACAATGCACCTGTCACGTGCGAAGGAACCACGCCGTATGCCGGAGCCGATCCTCCTGACCGAGAACTTGACGAAGGACTACGGCTCGTTCCGCGCGCTGAACGCCCTCACGCTGTCCGTCGCGCCCGGCGAGGTGGTCGGGCTGCTCGGGCCGAACGGGTCCGGCAAGTCCACCGCGCTGCGGCTCATGCTCGGGTTCCTGCGCCCCACGTCCGGCCGCGCGGCGCTCGGCGGGTTCGACTGCTGGTCCCAGAGCGTCGACGCGCGCAAGCGGGTCGCGTACCTGCCCGGCGAGCTGCGGCTCTACGACGCGATAACCGGCCGGCGGCTCGTCCGCTTCCTGGCGAACCTCCGCGGCGACGCCCCCGGCGCCGATGTCGATGAGCTCGCGAAGAAGCTCGACATCCACATCGACCGGCCCCTCACGCAGATGTCCAGCGGCATGAAGCGTAAGGTCGCGCTGCTCGCGGTACTCGTTCCCAAAGTGCCGCTCATCATCCTGGACGAGCCGACGAACACCCTCGACCCGACGATGCGCGACGAGCTGCTCGAACAACTGAAGGCCGCGCGCGACCGCGGCCAGGCGGTGCTGTTCTCGTCGCACGTCCTGCAGGAAGTCGAGGCCGTGTGCGACCGCGTCGCGGTGCTGCGGCGCGGCGAGTTGGTTCACGTCCAGCAGATGGGCGAGCTGCGCGAGGGCCGGAGCGTGAGCGCGCGGCTCACCGGTCCGGCGCCCGCTGCCGGCCCCGGCAACACCCCGCTTTCGGTCACCGACGGGCGGTTTCAGATGACGTTCCGCGGCCCGCTGCCGGCGCTGCTCGACTGGCTCGCGCGGCAACCGCTCGCGGACCTCGTGGTGGAGCCGCAGGGGCTGGCCCCGATCTACAAGAGATTCCACGGCTGATGTCGGACAAGGGTGCGAGTGTGAACGGGTGAAAGGGGAAACCGAACCCGCCTTATTTCACCCCGTTGACACCCGCGCCCCTTCAAACCGACCTGCCACAACAAGCACCGGGCCGCGACACCCATGACGTTTATTCTGGTCCGCAAGCTGCTCCGCGACGTGCGGCCGGCGCTCATCGCGGTCTCGCTGGTGCTGTTCCTGTTCGCCGTGTTCTGGGTGAAGATCACGCAGCGCGTCACGACACAAATCGTGCCGATGGCGCGGCTCCTGTCGATACCGTTCGGGGACAAGAAGACGCTGGAGAAGGTGTTCGTGCGCGGGCCCAGCAAGGTGTCTCAGGCCGCGCTCGGGTGGGGCGAAATGAACTTCGACGCCCCCACCGACTTCCTCGCCATCGGGCTGCTGCACCCCGTGGTGCTGGTGATGTGCCTCGTGTGGGGCGTCGGGCGCGCCTCGGGCGCGGTCGCGGGCGAACTCGACCGCGGCACGATGGAACTGCTCATGTCGCAGCCGGTGCCGCGGTCGCGGCTGCTGGTCGCGCACCTGTGCGTCGATTGCGTCGTGCTGCCGGTGCTGTGCCTGAGTTTCTTCGCGGGCACGCAGTTCGGGCTGTGGGCGGTGGGCGACTTCGTGCCCGACTACACCTTGCTCGACGAAGGGGTGAAGGATTCGCCGCAACTGGCCAACGGCATCAAACTGCTGCCGCGCGACATGACGCCTCTCCAGGTGAGCGGCGCGGGCGAACCGCTGGGCCTGGTGAACACGCTGGCGATGCTGTTCGCCATCAGCGGGCTGACGATCGCCCTGTCGTCGGTCGGCCGCAACCGGTGGCGCGTGGTGGGCCTCGCGGTGCTGATCCTGCTGGGCATGTTCGTGGCGAACACGGTGGGGCAGTTGTGGGAGCCGATGGGGTGGGCGCGGCCGTTCACGGTGTTCTACTACTACCAGCCGCAGCGCCTGATGATCGACAACGCGTGGCTGGTGGACGTGGGCACGCCGCTGGGGGCGGGCGCCGTGCGGGTGCCCGCGGTGGGGGTGCTGTTCGCGGCCGGCGCGGCCGGCTACGCGCTGGCGCTCCGCGTGTTCACCCGTCGCGACCTACCGGCCCCGCTGTGAACCTCGTGCGCCCGGGCGCAACCACTGGCCGGAGCAGCAGTAGAAAGTTTCCGCACTCGGGATTGACACCGGTGGCCGGCGCGGTCACGATAACACCACTCTGCCTCTTCTCTGTTCCGGCCCCCCTGTATCGAGGCGCAAGCCGAGTTACAGGGGGGTTTTCTCATTCCCGGGCGGTGCGGTTATACTAACGGCTTCGGCGCAAGCCGTCCCAGGCACTGGAGCTGTCGTGTCCGCGACCCCAACGAACCTCGACGACCCCGCCCTGTACACCAACCGCGACCTGAGCTGGCTGGAGTTCAACCGGCGCGTCCTGGAAGAGGCGCAAGACCCGTCCGTGCCGATGCTGGAGCTGCTCAAGTTCCTCGCCATCTTCAGCTCGAACCTCGACGAGTTTTACATGGTCCGCGTGGGCGGAGTGATCCAGAAGGCGCATGCCAACATCCCGATCGGGTCCGGGGCCGATCAGATGTCGCCCCGGGCCCAACTGGAACGGGTCCGCACCGTCACTCAGCAGTTGGTAACCCAACAGTACCGGGTACTGCAAGAGGAGGTGCTGCCGGCGCTGGCGGGCCGCGGGATCGTGCTCCGCACCGTGGAGCAGTTGTCCGACGCGGACCGGGCGCACGTGCGGGACCTGTTCACCCGCGAGATCTTCCCGGTGCTGACACCGCTCTCGACCGACCCGGCGCACCCGTTCCCGCACCTGCAGAACAAGTCGCTGAACCTCGCGGTGCTGTTGCACCGGCCCAACGACGCGGACCCGCTGTACGCGGTCGTGCAGGTGCCCGGCGTGCTGCCGCGGTTCCTGCCGCTGCCGCGCGCGCGGGACCAGAAGGAGGCGGCCGCGGGCGCCGCCAAGAAGGGCGACGCGGGCGAGGTCGGCCCGCGCCCGTCGGCCAACGGGGACGCGGCCGCGCCGCCCGCCGAGCGCGTGCCGGTTCCCGTGCAGCACGCATTCCTTCCGCTGGAAGACGCGATTCGGCTGCACCTGGCGGAACTGTTCCCCGGGCTGCAGATCGGGCGCGCGTGCGCGTTCCGGGTGACCCGGGACAGCGAGTACGAACTGGACGACGAGGTGGACGACCTGCTCGAAGAGATCGAGGCGCACGTGCGCGCGCGGCGCCGCGGGCACCCGGTGCGGCTGGAGATCGAGTCCGACGCGCCGGCGGACATGCAACTGTTCCTGACCGGCGGGCTGCACCTGAGCGCGGCCGACGTGTGCCCGTGCCCCGGGCCGCTCGACCTGACCGGGCTGTTCCAGATCCTGGCGGTCCCCGGGTTCGCGGACCTGCGCGACGCGCCCTTTACGCCGGCCCCGGTGCAGGCGTTCGCGCAGGCCACCAACCCGTGGTCGGTGATCCGCGGGCGCGACGTGCTGGTGTTCCACCCCTACGAGTCGTTCGCCCCCGTGGTGGACTTCATCCAGGCGGCCGCGGCCGACGAGCGGGTGCTGGCCATCAAGCAGACGCTGTACCGCACGTCGAGCGACTCGCCCATCGTGCGCGCGCTGCAGCAGGCCGCCGACCGGGGCAAGCAGGTGACCGCGGTGGTCGAGTTGAAGGCCCGCATGGACGAGGAGCGCAACATCCTCTGGGCGCGCGAGCTGGAGAAGGCGGGGGTCCACGTCGTGTTCGGGTTCGTCGGCCTCAAGACCCACTGCAAGGTGTCGCTCGTCGTCCGGCGCGACGAGGACCACGCGATCCGCCGGTACGTCCACCTGGGCAGCGGCAACTACAACCCGCAGACGGCGCGCGTGTACACCGACCTGGGGCTGTTCACCTGCAACCCGGACTTCGCCGAGGACGCGACCCTCCTGTTCAACCACCTGACGGCCAGCACCACGCTGCCGGCGATGCGCAAACTGCTCGTGGCCCCCGCGCGGCTGCAGACCCAGATGATCGAGAAGATCGACCGCGAGGCCGCGAACCAGAAGGCCGGCAAGCCGGCGCGGCTGCTGGTGAAGGTGAACGGCATCTTGGAACCCGCGGTGGTGAAGGCCCTCTACCGCGCGAGCCAGGCGGGCGTGAAGATCGACATCGCGTGCCGCGGGATCTGCTCCCTGCGGCCCGGCATCCCCGGTGTCAGCGAGAACGTCCGCGTGATCTCGGTCGTGGACCGGTTCCTGGAGCACAGCCGCATCTTCTACTTCGAAAACGGCGGCACCCCGGAGGTGTACGTCGGCAGCGCCGACTGGATGGACCGGAACCTGAGCCGGCGGGTGGAGGTGGTGTTCCCGATCGAGCAGCCGGACCTGAAGCAGCGCGTGATCGACATCCTGCGGACGACGCTGGCCGACAACGTGAAGGCGCGCGAGCTGATGGCGGACGGGCGATACCGCCGCACCGCCCCCGCGGAGGGTCAGCCCGCGGTGCGCAGCCAGTTGCGGTTCCTGGAACAAACAAGCGAGCCGCCGGCCCCGCCCCCGGTCGCACCCGTCGCCCCCAAACCGGTCCGCCGCACGAAGCGGAGATGAGAAAACAAGAGCGGCCGGCACACTCCTTGTGCCGGCCGCTCTGGGGGCCTCACTCGTTGCCGGTCTTCGGCTGCACCGGCTTTTCGACCGGGGCCTTATCGGCCGGCACCAGTTTGCTCACCGGAGCCGCGGGGTACGGGTTGGTTGGCCCCGGGATCGGGTGGTCGCTCGGGCTGTACCCGCAGTCGCACTTGCCGCCGATGTGCTGGCACCCGAGCGCGCCAACCAGCACAGCTAGGGCCGTCAGCGGCGCGAAGTATCGGCGCATGGTTCGGTACCGTCCGTGGCTAGTGAACAGCGACAGCGACCGTCACACTCACGGCCGCCGCCGGGGTGGGCACCGCAGAACGGTGCCCGGCCCCGACGGCAGCACGGGAGGGTGAACGCACCAACGGCCCGCATCCGTGCGCGAACTGTTGGCGGCCGGGTGGGCGTTGGACTCCGCCGCGACCGCACCCGACGCCGGTTCTATCGGCTGCCGCGATTGGCCCGGTTCACTAGTTTCTGTCCGGGCGTACGGTTTCTCACGATTGCCCTCCTAGGCTAGTCGTGTCGGGGGAACCGGAAGTGGGGGGCGGCCGCCCCAACCCAAAAAAAAAAAAAACAAAAACGCAAAAAACGGCAAAAAAAAAACCCCGCCCCCCGCCC
>JBJSXS010000969.1:0-2707 GCA_046086545.1 Gemmata sp. | reverse complement strand
CCGAGCGACGGCGGCGGGTGGTGCGAGTGCGCGGGGTGCAAGAAACTGGGGAGCGTCAGCGACCGCGCGCTGACCCTCGCGAACGCGGTCGCGGAGGCCGTTCACGCGAAGTACCCCGGGCGGCTCGTCGGGATGTACGCGTACAGCGAGCACTCGCCGCCGCCGGGCATCAAGGCGCACCCGAACGTGGTCATCAGCGTCGCCACCGGGTTCATCCGCGGCGGGTTCAGCGTCGACCAGCTCCTCGACGGCTGGTCCGCGAAGGCCACGACGCTGGGCGTCCGCGAGTACTACTCGGTGAACACCTGGGACCGCGACCTGCCGGGTGCCGCGCGCGGCGGGCGCCTCAACTACCTCACACGCACGATCCCGCACTTTCACGAGAAGGGCGCGCGGTTCCTCTCCGCCGAGTCGAGCGACAACTGGGCCCCGAACGGGCTGGGGTACTTCGTCGCGGCGCGGCTGCTGTGGGACGTGAAGGAGGCGCACAAGGTCGACGCGCTGGTCGCGGAGTTCCTGGCGAACTGCTTCGGCCCCGCGAAGGAGCCGATGGGGGAGTTTTACAAGCTCCTGACCGGGGACAAGGCGCCGCTGCTGTGCGACGACACCGTCGGCCGCATGTACCGGCTGCTCACCGACGCGCGGAAGAGGGCCGCGGACGCCGCCGTTCTCGCGCGGCTCGACGACCTCACCGGCTACGTGCGGTACGTCGAGCTGTGGCTCGACTACTCGTCCGCTACCGGGGCCGCGCGGCAGAGCGGGTTCGAGGCGCTCATCAGGCACGCCTGGAAGGTTCGCGCGGGCGAGATGATCCACACGAAGGGCCTGTACCGCGACCTGCCGAACCGCGACAAGACCGTGACCGTGCCCACGGAAGCGCGCTGGAACGTACCGGACAAGACGAACCCGTGGAAGGCCGGCCCGGACCTCGCGCGCGCGGACTACGAGAGGTTCGCGACCGACGGCGTCGCGAGCCGCAAGCTGCTCGACTTCACGCCGGTGCGGTACTCCGACGACCTGGTGCCCGCGGCGCCGCTCAAACTTCCCGACGCGAAGCCGGGCAGCGCGGGCCTCTACAGCCGCGGGCTGCGGACCTACTACGCCTGGGCCGAGAGGGAGCCCGCGACGTTCGAACTCAAAGCGAAGGGCGGGGTCGTTTACGATTCGCGCGGCCCCGCGAAGCTGGCCCTCTTCCCGTCCCTCGAACCGGAAGGCAAGGCGGTCGCGCACGCCGAGGCGCCGCCCGACAAGACCGAGCGCGCGCTCGCCCTCAGAACGACGTTCGCGGGGCTGCACCGCATCGAGGTGACCGACTCCGGCGCCGGCACCGCGGTGACGTGGGCCGAGGGCGTGCCGGTGACGCTGGTCTCGAGCCCGGACGCGCCCGCGGACCTGCACGGGCGGTGGACGCTGTACTTCTACGTGCCGAAGGGCACCAGAACGATCGGCGGGTTCGCGTCCGGGGCGGGCGCGCTGCTCGACCCGGCCGGGAAGAAGGCGCACACCTTCGAAGACAAGAGGGCGGGCTACTTCAGCGTCCCCGTTCCCGAGGGCCAGGACGGCAAGGTGTGGTGCTTCGCGAACACCGCGGGCAAGCGGCTCCTGATGACCGTGCCGCCGTGCCTCGCGCGCTCGCCGCGGGAGCTGCTGCTGCCCGCGGAGGTGGTGAAGGCCGACGCGCCGAAGTAGCGCGCTCACCTCACAACCACGAACGGGCGCAGCTTGTCGAGCGTCTTGGGACCGATGCCCTTCGCCCGGTCGAGGTCGTCCACGCTCTTGAACGGCTGCGCCGCTCGCGCGGTGACGATCGCCTGCGCGGTCACCGGCCCGACGCTCGGCAGCCGCTGCAGCTCCTCGGGGCCGGCGGTGTTCACGTTGATGGGCGGCTCGCCGGGCTGTATCTTCCGCACCCCGGCGGGCTTCGCAACCGGGGGCGCGTGCGACGCGGGCCCGGCACTCGGCGACGCGAACGAGGTCGAGGGGGTTTCGCCCGCCGGCGCGACGCTCGCGCGGAGGTGCGGACGCACCCTCTCGAACGTGACCGGGCCGACGCCGCGCACGCTCCTCAATTCTTCCACGGACCGGAACGGCCCGTGCGCGGTGCGGTGCGCGACGATGGCGTCGGCCGTCCTGGGGCCGACGCCGGGCACCTGCGAGAGTTCCGCTCGGTCCGCGGTGTTCAGATCGACGGCTTCGGCCGCCGCCGGCTCCGTGGGCCGCGCGCCGAACCGGTTGCCGTACCCGCGGACCGCGAGCAGCCCGAGCAGCACTGCCAGGAACACGCCCAGCGCCACCTGCGCGCCGCGCGGCGGTGCGGCGGCAGCTTCGGTGACCGGGGGTGAAGGTTTGGAGCTCATCGGCGGCGGCCCTGGCGTAAAACCCGAAGGGCCCGGATAGTTTAGCTCGCCCGCAGCACCAGCACCACGTACCGGCACCAGTTTCCCGCCGCGGGCGCGGTGCGGAGCAGGCGCGCGTCGGCCGCGTCGAGCGCCCGCAGCGCGCGAGCGTTGCGCCACACCCGGCGCACCATTCCGAACAGCTGGAAGCCGCGCACCTCCAGGTTCGGGAAGCACGCGCGCAGGGGCTGCAGGTCGCGGGCCGAAAGGGGCCGCTCGTCGCGCGTGCGGTGCTTGCCGGCGTAGGGCAGCCAGGCTCGCGCGAAGTTCAGCACCGGGTTGCCGCCCCACGGCTCGCAGAACACAGCGAC
>JBJSXS010000968.1:0-3090 GCA_046086545.1 Gemmata sp. | reverse complement strand
CGAGCCACTCGGTCCCGTTCCGGGCCCAAGTCGTCTCGCTGCGGCCGCCCGCGGCATCAAACGACCACCCTTTGATGTTGCCCGTCAGCGCGTCGACCCCGATCCACTGCATCCCCTTGAGCAGCTCTGCGCCGTCCCGCTTGACGCTGAACTCGCGGATCAGGTGGGTCTTGTCGGGGGCCATGCGGACCGAGTTGGTGACCAGCGAGTCGCCGCCCTCGTCGACCCACTCGCCAACGAACCACGCCAGGTCCTTGAGCCGCTCCTCGGCCGAGATCACCTGGGGTTCCTCGGGGTACTCGCGGACGCTGGCGATTTTCCAGGCCTGCTCGACCTTCGCGTATACGATCGTCAACTTGCGGACCGACTGGGTCCTCTTGTCCGGGACGGTGATGACCGACTCGCCGTCCTCGATCACCACCCCGGGCGCGACCGAGCGGGCGCCGTCCGGAGTGACCTGGAGCTTCGCACCCTTGTTGTTGGTGAAGTACTTCGCCATCAGTTGCTCGATCGCGGCGGCCCCTTCCAGGCGGCGGCTGTCGTCGTCGATGTACTCGGCCGTGGCCGTCAGAGAGGCCGCGAGCTTCTTCGCATCGTTCTCGTTGAAAGCGGCGACAAACGCCTCGAGCGCCTTGTGCGCCGCCGCCTCGTCCGGCGACGGTTTCGGGTCCTCGCCCTTCGCCGGCTCCGCCGCGGCCCCCGGGCGCGTCCCGGTTCCGAAGGCGATGCCGAACACGACCCCGATCACCACCAGACCCGCCGCCAGAGCGACGCGGAGAGAGGTTCCCATTTTTTGTTCCTCGTGATGCGGCTTCACTTGTCCTTGGGCATAGCAGGTTTCTCGGTCGGCAGCCCGCGGTCCACGTTATAGGACGGGTCGAGGAGGGTCTCGCCCTGGAAGCCGAGGAAGTCCACCTGTGACTTCAGCCACTCGCTCGCCTTTTGCTGCTTGGCGTAGGCCACGAGTCGGGCCTCGAGATCCTTGACCACGTCCGGGTTCTTTTCCGCCAGGTTCTCCTTCTCCCCGGGGTCCTTCTCCAGGTCGAAGAGTTCGGTCTTACTCGGCAGCGTGGCGAGGTGGATCAGCTTCCATTTCCCCTTGCGGATCGCCCCGCGGAAGGATTCAACGTTGATCAGAATGTCGTCGTGCGGTGACGGCTTGCCTTCTGCGATGGTTCCCCACGCATCCTTGCCGTCGAACGGCTTCGACGGCTGGCCCTTGCCGCCCGCGAGGGCCAGCAGGGTGGGCATGATGTCTACGTGGTGCAGCGGTTCGTTGACGACGGCCGGCTTGATCTTCCCCGGCCAGTTGACGATAGCGGGCAACCGCACGCCGCCTTCGCGGAGCGTGCCCTTGCCGCCGGCGAAGGGCGTGTTGGAGGCCGGCGGTTTCGTTCCGAGCGCGACGCCCCCGCTCTCTTCCCGCTCTGCCGGGGACCGGGCACCGGAGGCGAACAGCGCGCTCGTCGCGCCGCCGTTGTCGGTGGTGAAGACGATGACCGTGTTCTCGCGCATGCCCTTCTTCTCCAGGGCCGCGACGACCCGCCCGACGTTGCGGTCCAGGTTCGTAATCATCCCCGCGTAGGTCCGATGTGTCTCGTCGGCGAACACGTCCCTGTACGCCTCGACGTCCGCCTTCGGGGCCTGGTACGGGGCGTGCGGGGCGAGCGAGGCGAAGTACAGAAACATCGGCTTGGCCCTGTCATGCCCGTCGATCAGTATCACGGCCTCGTCGCCGATGAGGTCCACGTAGTAGCCCTCTTCCTTGAAGAACTTCCCGTTGCGCTGCCAGTCGATCACCCCGCCACGGTCGTGTGTGAAATAATCCACCTCGCCCACGACGTTGCCGTAGAAGTGGTCGAACCCGCGGTTCTGCGGCCAGTACTTCTTCTCCGCATGACCCAGGTGCCACTTCCCGACCATGTAGGTGGCGTACCCTGCCTCCTTCAGCGCCTGCGGCAGGGTCCTTTCGTCGGTCGGCAGGCCGTACTTGTGGCTGGGGAAGATGACGAGTGTCTGGAGGCCGTGCCGCATGGGGTAGCGGCCGGTCATGAGCGCGGCGCGGGCGGGAGTGCAGAGCGGCAGCCCGTAGTACGACTCCAGCCGAGCGCCACCCTTGGCCAGCGAGTCGATGTTCGGCGTCTTGATCTTCCCGCCGCGGTAGCCGAGGTCGGCGTTGCCCAGATCGTCGGCGATGATGATGACAACGTTCGGCTTTTCGGCCGCGGTCGCGGGTGCGGTTAACAGAGCGGTCGTGGCCAACACGGGAAGGAGTAGCCGCGTCAACATGGTGAAGGCCCCGGGTGGGAACGGGTGTGGACCGGCAGGCCGAAATGCCCCGGCCGCACTAGTAAGACGCGGGGAGTGGGTTGCTTTCCCCGCTTGTCAGCAGTCACATCATCGGATGTTGGTCGGAAAGCGGCATCCCGCATCGAACAACGTACGGGTATGGGTTGTTTCGTCAAACGGCGTGCCAACACCGCCGACGCGGGCCCCACAAGCAACTGAAGCATTACTCGCCACTAGGCGCATCCGATCCGCACTGCGGGCGGGCGAAATCGCACACCAATTGTGTTTTGCATGGCGAACTCGGTCGCTTGTCCGTTGTAGTCCCGCTGGTCCGGACCGTGTGTTGCCAGCAAATCTACTGTTGGATCGAGGCCGTTCGCCAATGCACGATGATGACACGGGCGGTCGCCTGTGACGACAGATCGGAATCACACCAATCGAACAGGGAGCAGCCCGACGGCTTCACTTCTTCGGAGTCGCTAGCCCGTCAGCCGTGACCAGTTCCTTCGGGAGCAGGAGCGAGTCGGGCGACGCGGCGAGTACGTTCGGGGCGTTGAAGAACCACAGGTGTCCGTGGGCGTGCGGGGTGAACGACCAGACCTTGCCGTCAGCCCCCGCCGGCACCGCGACCGTGACCACCTCGTCGCTGGACGTGAACACCGCCAGCTCCAGCCGGGCATCGGCCAGCCGGGCTCCCAGGGTCAGGGTCTGCCGTACCCGCTCGAGGGTCAGGGTCTGTCCAGCCACCCCCTCCGGCTTGAGCACCTGGATCGAGACCTTCTCCCCAGGCCACACCCGCCA
>JBJSXS010000967.1:0-7650 GCA_046086545.1 Gemmata sp. | reverse complement strand
GGGCGGCCGCCGGGCCGGTCGAAACCGCGAGGCCGAGGACGGCCGCGGCGGCCGTCAGCAGGTGCTTCCGCATTTCAGGTTGCTCCGAGAACGGAAAGAAGAGGCAAATCGGGACGCACCCCGATCTAATCAAGACGAGGCCGGCGCGCGAATCGTTGTGCCGGCGGGCGCATTTTCTTACCGCGTTCGACCCGCGTCGGACAGCAGCGGCGCGGCGAAAAGTCGCCCGAGGGTCAACACGGCACGCGTGCGGGGGTTACCCGGGGGCGAAAGCGGCCTACGGGAACGGTCCGGCGCTCGGCCGCTCCACCCTGCCGGGCGGTGTTAGTTCCGCCGGTGGCGACAGAAATTCGAGCAGGGCACACCCACGAAATCCGAACGGCGAGCGAGGCCGGCCCGAGGCAACTTCGAGGTTTCGTGGTTCGTGCCTACTCGGTGCCCGGAGCGGTCATCTTCTCGGGCCGAACGATCTGGTCGAACTTTTCGGCCGTCAGGACACCGCTCCCGTCCTTGAGTGGGGGCGCGAGCCTGACCGCCTCCTCGCGGAGGGTGGTGCCGTTGTGGTGCGCGGTCTTGGCGATCTTGGCGGCCGCGTCGTACCCGATGTGCCGGTTCAGCGCGGTCACCAGCATCAGCGAGTTGTTGAGGTACGCCGCGATCTGCTTCTCGTTCGCCGCGATGCCCACGCGCACCTTCCCGCCGGCCCTCGCGGTGATCTTCGACTGATCGACCTCAACCATGCCGCTGTCCTTGCCGACGCTGTACTCCAGCGCCTCGTAGTTGGTCTCGGGCATGTCCGCGGCGCAGTGCTCGCGGAAGCTGCGGCACGCGTCGGTGAGCAACCGCACCGAGTGCAGGAAGTTGTGGATCAGCACCGGTTTGAAGACGTTCAGCTCGAAGTTGCCCTGCGACGCCGCGATGCCCACGGCCACGTCGTTCGCGAGCACCTGCACGCACACCATCGTCATCGCTTCGGACTGCGTGGGGTTCACCTTGCCGGGCATGATCGACGACCCGGGCTCGTTCTCGGGGATCGCGAGTTCGCCCAGGCCGCACCGCGGGCCGCTCGCGAGCCACCGGACGTCGTTGGCGATCTTCATGAGGCCCGACGCGAGCGCTTTCAGCGCCCCGGACGCGAACGCCAGCGGCTCGTGCCCGGCGAGCGCCTGGAACTTGTTGGGCGCGGTCACGAACGGCAACCCCGTGAGGGCCGCGATCTGACCTGCCACTTTGACGGCGAAGTCCGGGTGCGCGTTCAGCCCGGTCCCGACAGCGGTGCCGCCGAGCGCGAGTTCGTACAGCATCGGGAGCGCGGCTTCGACGGCCCGAACGCCGTAGTCGAGTTGCGCGACGTACCCTCCGAACTCCTGGCCGAGCGTCAGCGGCACCGCGTCCATCAGGTGCGTGCGGCCGATCTTGACGATGTGCGCGAACTCCTGCGCCTTCTTGGCGAACGTGTCGCGCAGCGCCGTCACGCTTGGAACAAGCTGATGGACGATTTCCTCGGCGGCCGCGATGTGCATCGCGGTCGGGAACGTGTCGTTGGACGACTGCGACATGTTCACGTCGTCGTTCGGGTGGACGGGCCTCTTGCTGCCCATCGCCCCGCCGGCCAGCCGGATCGCGCGGTTCGAGATCACCTCGTTCACGTTCATGTTCGTCTGCGTGCCGCTGCCGGTCTGCCACACGCGGAGCGGGAAGTGGTCGTCGAGGCAGCCGGCGATCACCTCGTCGGCCGCGTCGCACACCAGCTTGCACTTGTCGGCCGGCATCAGGCCGAGCTTGTGGTTGGTCAGGGCGGCGGCCTTCTTGAGCGTCCCGAACGCGCGGATCACCGCCCGCGGCATGGTGTCGGGGCCGATGGCGAAGTGCGTGAGCGAACGCGCCGTCTGCGCCCCGTAGTAGCGGTCCGCGGGCACGCGGATCGGCCCCATGCTGTCGGTTTCGGTGCGGTACTCGTGCATCGGCGCGCGCTCGGGTGGTGGAGAGTGAAGGTGGGTATTGTAAGATGGTGGTGCGCCAAGAGCCACGCGCGGCGCCGCGCGGCCGCTCACCGCGCGGCCTCGTCCGCCCATTTCGTGACCGGCCCGGGGGGCCTCCGGTCCGCGAGCACCTCGAGCAGCGCCGGCACCGTGTCTGCGACGCGCAACAACTCGCGGTGCTTCGGCTTCAGCAGCCCTTCGGCCATCACCTGATCGAGCCACGCGAGGAGGGGGGTGAAGAACCCGTTGACGTTCAGAAGTGCGACCGGCTTGGTGTGGATGCCGAGCTGCGCCCAGGTGACGATCTCGAACAGCTCGTCACAGGTGCCGTACCCGCCGGGCAGCGCGACGAACGCGTCGGTGCGGTCGGCCATCAGCGCCTTCCGCTCGTGCATCGTGTTCACCACGATGAGTTCGGTGCAGTCTTCCTGGGCGATTTCCTTGAGCGCGAGCGCGCGCGGGATCACGCCGACCACGGCGCCGCCGGCCGCGAGGGCCGCGCCGGCGACCTGCCCCATCAGCCCGACGCGCCCGCCGCCGTACACCAGCGTGAGCTTACGCTCCGCGAGCGCGCGGCCGAGTTCGCGGGCGGCCTCCGCGTACGCCGGGCCGGTGCCGCCCGCGGAGCCACAGAACACGCACACGGATGTCATCGCTGAGTCGTCGCCGGTGGCGACGCCACTAGACTCGGATCCTGCCCCTCGTCCTCGTCCGCCGCAGGCTCCCCCAGGAAGCCGCTTCGCGCGATCGGCTCTTCGATCTCCGTGCCCCTCCGCAGCGCGAGCAGCAGCGGGGTGGTCAGCACGGTCGTCGCCAGTGCCATGATTACGAGAACGCAGAACAGGCTGCGAGGCACGACGCCCAACTCGTCCCCCATATTAATGGCGATCAGCGCCATGAGGCCGCGGGCGTTCATCATCGCGCCGATGATGCCGGACTCCTTCCATGTGAACCCGCTCAGCCGGGCGGCGAGCCCGCAGCCGGCGAGCTTGCCGGCCACGGCCGCGGCCACCAGCGCGGCGCACACGAGCCACATCGCGGTACCGTGCAGGGCGGTGATGTCGGTGCGCAGCCCGGTGTAGGCGAGGAGCACCGGCACGAAGAACGAGGTGACGAGGTCGTGCAACTTCGCGCGCGCCGCCCGCCGCAGTTCCTCCTGGTCCGACAGCACCGCGCCCAGCAGGAACGCGCCGAACACCGCGAAGATGCCGATCAGGTTCGTCGCGACGGACGCGAGCAGCACACACACCAGCAGCACCGCCAGCCCGGTCGCGCTCAGGCGGCCGCGGTTCTGGCGCAGCGAGTACCTGAAGTACCGCACCAGGGCCGGGCGCACCACGAACCACATGGCGAGTGCGAACCCGGCCGTCAGGCCGACCATTCGGAGCGTCTGCAGGGGGTCGAAGTTCGACTTCAGCAGCGCGGTGATGCTCGCCAACAGGATCCACCCGCCTGCGTCGCTCACGCCCGCCGACGCGAGGGTGACCGCGCCGAGCCGGGTGCGGGTGATGTTCAGCTCCATCATGATCCGGCCGAGCACCGGGATCGCGGTGACGGACAGCGTTAAGCCCACGAACAGAACCACCCCGGCGAGCGGGACCGGCCCGGCGAGCGGGTGCGGCTCCAACCGCGGGTGAACCAGCAGCGCGAGGGCCGCGCCGAGCGCGAACGGGAGCACCAGCCCGGCGATCGCGATCAGCGCCACCGCCCGCCGACTCTGCCGGACGTGTGCCGGTTCCAGCTCCAGGCCCACCAGGAACAGCAGGAAGATGAGGCCGAACTGCGCGATGACGGTGAAGATCTTGGGCAGCACCGCGTCCGCGAGCGGTTGCGGAACCCCCTCGAGCGCGGGCTTGAACAGGGTGACGAACAGGTCCGGCGAGAGCCACCCCAGCAGCGACGGCCCGAGCAGCAGCCCGGCCGCGATCTCGCCCACCACGCTCGGCTGACCGAGCTTCCGGGCCAGCGCCCCGAACAGGCGCGCCGCCGCGATGATCACCACAAGTTGAACGAGGACCGGCAGGAGCAGGTGTTCGATGTCCAGCTTGAACAGCGCTTGGGCGGCCGGGATCGCGTCTGCGGGCGAGGGGCTCATGCGCGATCAACCGGCGGGGGTAGCGGCGAACGTGTCAGCGGGTGCGGCCAGATGAGATACCGGCGAACGGGAGCGCACTTAACACTCACTTCCTGGTCGCCCTACCCGGGCTGCGGGCTCTCTTGAGGTCGTCGAGGTTGGCCTGGCAGTACGGGCACCCGATGGTCTGGAGGTGGAACGCGATGTAGTCCAGCACCTCGCCGTCGCCGGCCCCGAGCAGGTACCCGCCAAGCTGGTCGCGGGTCGGGCAACTCACCCGCTCGCGCCGCCAGATCGCGCCGACCGAGTGTTCCCCCCGGTCCTCCTGCTCGATCACCTCTTTGTACCGGGCGCGCAGTTCGGCCGACTCCCGAAGCGCCTTCTCCACCGCCGCGAGTTCCGCGTCCGGGAGCGCGTCGTTGAGGTAGTCCAACAGCATCTGCCGGGTGATCGCGGACATGGGGGGTCTCGCGGGGGCGGGTCCGCACTCAGTATAGCCACGAAACCGAACCCGTTGAAACTTCACCGAACCCGTCGGCGGCACCCGGTTTCAACACCCCAGGTCAGCCAACCCCTACAACCCTCCCATTTGGGTGCAGATCGGATTCTTTTCGGCACCTCTGGGCCAGTTCTGCGATTTACTCAGTCGGCTCCGTTTGTTACAACTTTTGGAGTTGTAGGCTGGCCTTCTGCTATTCGGAATGTGCCGGGCCCGGCTCCGTGACCGCGTGACGGCCGCCGGCCCCCTTGCCGAGACGCCTCATGAAACTTCGCCTCGCTGTGGCGGCAATTGCGGCAACCGTGTTCCTGACCGCGTCCCCGCGCGCGTCTGCCGAACTGCTGACCCTGCAACTGAACCGGACCGTAACCGGCACGGTCACCGTCAACCTGGGGTCGAAGACCGACAACGTCACACCCGGCCCGTACTACTGGTCGGACATAAACGACCCGCCGAACACCAACTTCCCGGCGCCGATCGCCACCTTCTGCATGGAGCTGCTCGACCCCAACGGGCAGCCGGCCGGGTCGCCGACCGTGGGCGCGTCGTTCACGTTCGAGGTGCTGCCGCTGACCAGCCCATACACCTCGCTCAAGGGCGACGCCGCCCGCGCGGACGCCATCAAGGCGCTGTTCGGCAACTACTACAACCCGGCGTGGGCGGGCAACACGTTCACCGGGGATACCGAGTCGAAGGCGTTCCAACTGGCGCTGTGGGAACTGATCTACGAGACCGACCCCACCAAGACGCTGAGCAGCGGGTACTTCAACTCGCCCAGTTCGGCCGCGACCCGCGCAAACCAGATGCTGGCCGGGCTGAGCGGCGGGCTGGCGATTTACAACGCCGCCAGTTACGAGGTCGTCGCACTGGTCGCGCCGACGCTCGACCCGCTAAAGCAAACCCCCGGTCAGGACCAGATTGTTGTGCGGCCGAAGTCCGTTCCGGCAGTGCCGGCCCCGCCGGCGCTGCTGCTCGCCGGAATCGGCGTCGTGGCGCTGGTCGGCCGCTCGCGGCTGAGCCGCAAGGCGACCGCCTGATCTGAGCCGGCCTTGATGTGAAACGCATCGGCCCGCGCGAAAATCGTGCGGGCCGCGGCGTTTACGCTCAAACCCTTACTTACTACCGATGGCCCACAGGTAGTCGTACCCGCGGATGTAGATGCGGCCGTCGGCGATGGCGGGGCCGGCGAACACCTTGTCCGGCAGGCTGTTGGTAGCGAGCTTTTTGAACTCCTTGCCCGCCTGCACCACGTCTGTCGCGCCGTCCTGGGCGGTGATGTACACCTTGCCGTCGCCGGCCACCATGTTGGCCCAGTGCGCCCCCTTCGACAGGTTCTCCTTGTACAGCACCTTGCCGGTCTTTGCCTCGAGCGCCCAGAACGGGCCGGCGCCCGTGACGTACACGACGTCGCCGACGCGGACCGGGGCCACCACGTCCGGGGTGCGGAAGTTGGCGCTCGACGCGACGCGCCACAGCTCGGCTTTGTTCTCGGGTTTGACGTCGCCCTTCGCGCCCACCGGGTTGAAGCCCACCGTCGGGCCGTCCTTGCAGGAGGGCACGACGATGAGGTCCGGGGAGACGAGCGGGTTGGAGACGAACCGCCAGGCGCCACTGGTGTTCGGGTTCAGCCCGGTGACGCGCCACACCTCGGTGCCGTCGGTCAGCGCGTGCCCGGTGCAGTAGTCGTTGCCGTGCGCGACCAGCAGCGGGCCGCCCTCGCCCTCCCAGATGAACGCGGACGCGTACACGTCCGGGCTCTCGCCCTTGCTGTACCCGGGCCGCTCCTTCTTCCACACCTCTTTGCCGGTCGCGGCGTCGAGGGCCACGACGAGCTGCGCGCCGCGGTGCATCACCTGGAGGAACAGCTTGTCCTTGTACAGCACCGGGGTCCAGTGGATGCCGAACTGGATGCGGAACTTGCCGTACTTCTGGAGGTCGTCGCGCCACACCTCTTTGCCGTCAACGGTGAAGCACGCGAGGTCGCCGTTGCCGGCGAACGCCCACACGTGCTTGCCGTCGGTGGAGCACGACGCGGACGCGTCGGACGCGTCCGCCCCGGACGGGTTCTTGTACCGCGTCTTCCCGGTGCCGGACACCTTCTGCGTCCACTTCTGCTTGCCGTCGGTGCCGGCGCACAGCAGCGCGACGTTGTCGCCGTCCACCGTGGTGACGAAAATGTTGGCGCCCCAGACGGCCGGGGTGCTGGCGCCCATCCCGGGCATCTTCAGCTTCCAAACGACGTTCTTGTCGGCGCCCCACTCGGCGGGCAGGCCCTTCTCGGCGGAGGTGCCGTCGTTCTTGGGACCGCGCCACTGGGGCCAGTTGTCGGCGCTCGCGGTGGCGGCGAGCGCGCCGGTGAGCAGTGCGGCGAGGAGCAAACGCTTCACGGATTGAGTTCCTTCGGAGGGGTTTGAGAGGCGGGCACGTTGTGAGGGTAACGAAAACTGCCTTCCGCTGCAACGACCCACCCCCGCGGCGCGGCGAACCGGGACCGTTCGGGGCGGGTGCGGCCACAGACGCGCGGCCGCGAGCGCCTAGGTTAACTTACACCACACTGAAAGGAACCCCACATGACCAGATGGTTTCAGCCGTTCGCGCTCGCGAGCGCGGTGATCGCGCTCGCGAGCGCTCACGCGCAACCGCCCGGCGACGACGCGCCGCCCAGGAAGGCCGCGGCCGACACGCCCGGCGGGCCGCCGGTCGTCACCGCGAAGGGGTGGGCGGTCGCCGACGGCGAGACCGGCAAGTTGCTGTGGGGGTCGAAGGAGAAGGACCCGCTGCCCCTCGCGAGCACGTCGAAGATCATGACCGCGCACGTCGTGCTGACGCTCGCGGCCGAGAGCGAGAAGGTGCTCGACGAGGTGATACACTTCTCGGAGCGCGCCGACAAGACGCCGGGCACGTCGTCCGACCTCAAGGCCGGCGATAAGGTGGCCGTGCGCGACCTGCTGTACGGGCTACTGCTGCCGTCGGGCAACGACGCCGCGACCGCGCTCGCCGAGCACTTCGGCGCGCGGTTCAAGCACGAGGGGAAGGACGCGGTCGAGAGGTTCGTTGCCGAGATGAACCGCACCGCGAAGGCGGTCGGGATGCAG
>JBJSXS010000966.1:0-3991 GCA_046086545.1 Gemmata sp. | reverse complement strand
GGCGCAAATCGCTGGGGGGTCAAAAACAAAGGGAGGTTGGGGCCCACTAGGTGTCTGCCCCCCCCCACTCGCCCGATCCGGCGAGCTACTTCTTCGCGCCGGAAATGGACGTGATGGCGGTCTTCGCGGCGGCCCCGAGCTTGCTCTTCTTGTCGCCCGCGTTCGCCTTCTGGATTTCGCGGATCGCCGGCAGTGCGTCCTTCGCGTTGGCGCCCATCGCGGCGAGGCCCTTCATCGCACCAATCTTCACGCCCTCTTCCTTGTCCTCCTTGAGCAGTTTCACGAGTAGGGCTCCGGCGTCCTTGTACTCGGGATCGGTCTTGCCGAGCGCCTCGGCGGCCGCGGCCCGAACTCCGGCTTCCTTGTCCTTGAGTGCTTCGTAAATGTCTGGGGTTGCGTCCTTGGCCAGGGACTTCTTGATCTGCGCCAGGTTGCCAAGTTCTTGGAGCGCGTTGACGCGCACCTTGGCGTCCTTGCTCTTGCGCAACTCCTCGGTGTACTTCTTGGCTTGGTCTTCCTTCTCCCCTGCCAGCGCCTCCTCTTTGAGGCACAGGAACAGCGCGCCGTTGAACAGCGCTACGGCGCACAGCGCCTTCACGAACCGGTTGGCTCCCAGCACTGCCTCCCCGTGGGAAAACTCGGATACCCTTGTCTTGTTCAACCCTACAACGGGATTGGGGTACCGGTTCGACGCCGGAACCGGGATTTTCGTTCCCTCGCGGCCAGTTATAAGGGAAACTGAGAGTAACCCCGCCGGTCCAACCCACTTTACTCAGAGAACTTGCCCGATGCGCGCATCCGCACTCGCCGCCCTTGTCCTCTTCGGACTCACCGCCGCCACGCGCGCCGAGGACTGGCCCGGGTGGCGCGGCCCGCGCGCCGACGGCACAGTGGCCGACAAGGGTTACCCCCTCAAATGGTCCGGCACCGAAAACGTAAAGTGGAAGCTCGAACTGCCCGGCACCGGGCACTCGTCGCCCGTAGTGAGCAAGGGCAAGGTGTTCGTCGCCGGGTGCGTGGAGGCCCAGAAGGCGCGGGTGCTGTACTGCACGGACCGCACGACCGGCAAGCTCGAATGGGCCAAGACCGCGGTGGTCGCCGACCTCGAAAAGAAGCACGGCGAGAACACCTACGCCAGTTCCACCCCCGCGTGCGACGGCGAGCGCGTGTACATAACCTTCCTCGACAAGCCGCACCTGCGCGTCTTCTGCTACGACTACGCGGGCAAGTTGGTGTGGGAGAAGTCCCCGGGCGAGTTCCACTCGGTCCACGGGTTCTGCTCCCCGCCCATCATCTACAAGGACCTGGTCATCGTGAACGGCGACCAGGACGCGCCGAAGGGCCAGAGCGCGTACATCGTCGCCTTTGACAAGAAGACCGGCGAGGAGAAGTGGCGCACCGACCGGCCGAACAAGCTGCGCTCGTACTGCCCGCCGGTGGTGGTGGAGGCGAACGGCAAGAAGCAGATGGTGCTGACCGGCAGCAAGTGCGTCGCGAGCTACGACCCCGACACCGGCAAGCAGCTGTGGCTCGTGGACGGGCCCACCGAACAGTTCGTGTCGAGCGTGGTGCTGCACGACGGCGTGCTGCTGCTGACCGCCGGGTTCCCGCAGCACTGGGTCATGGCGATCAAGCCGGACGGCACCGGGAACGTGACCAAGTCCCACGTCCTCTGGTCCAAGAAGGGCGAAGGGGGTTACGTGCCCTCCCCGGTCGCGCACGCCGACAAGCTGTTCCTGGTGGACGATGTGGGCGTGGCGAGTTGCTGGGACGTTAAGACCGGCAAGCAGTTCTGGAAGGAGCGCCTGAGCGGCAAGAAGCACCACGCGTCCGCGGTCGCGGCCGACGGCCGCGTCTACCTCACGTCCGACGAGGGCGTGACGTTCGTTCTGAAAGCGGAAAACGAGTTCGAGGTGCTGGCAAAGAACCCGCTCGGAGAGCCGGTGTTCAGCTCGCCCGCGTTCTCCGACGGGGACATCTTCATCCGCGGCGCCAAGCACCTGTGGTGCATCGGGAAGTAGGACAGGCTTCCGCTTGTCCGAGTTGTGAGAGGGACAGGCTGGAAGCCTGTCGTACAATGGCCGCTAAGGAGGCCGTGCATGTCCCTCGCCGACCAGTTCCCCGAGATCACCAAGCGGAACCAGCCGCTCGCCCCGTTCACGCACCTGAAGATCGGCGGGCCGGCCGAGTTCGTCGTACAGCCGCGCTCGGTGGACGAGTTGAACGCCGTCCTCGCCGCGTGCCAGCGCGACAAGGTGCCCGTTCGGATGCTCGGCGGCGGGTTCAATCTGCTCGTGCAGGACGACCCGGTGCCCGGGGCCGTGATCCGGTTGACGACGGAGCCGTTCACGTTCATCAAGGGCGACGGCAAGCGGGTCACCGCGGGCGGCGGCGGGCAACTGTTCGACCTCATCGCGTTCACCGTCAAGCACGGTATGGGCGGGTTGGAGACACTGGTCGGGATTCGCGGCACGGTCGGCGGCAGCGTGCGGTGCAACGTGGGCGACCGGGCCGGAGAGATCAGCCAGACCGTGCGCAACGTGACCGTGCTGACCGAAGCCGGCAACGTGCAGGTCCGCGGCCGCGACGAACTCACCTTCTCAGAACACCAGAGCGACCTCGACGAGCCCGTCATCCTCTCGGTCGAGTTCGAGCTGGAGAGCGAGCCGCCGGCCGTGGTGATGAAGCGGCTGCTCAAGGCGTGGATCCAGCGCAAGGCCGCCGAGCCGCTCAGCTTCCAGGCCGCGGTGCGGCTGTTCCGCAACCCGCCGGGCCACACCGCCGCGAGCCTCATCGACCGCGCGCAGCTGACGAAACTGCGGTCCGGCGGCGCGGAACTGAGCGAGCGCAACTCGAACTACGCGGTCGCGAACCCGGGCACCACCGCGCGCGACATCCTGCACCTGGCCGACACCGTTCGCACCAAGGTGAAGGAGCGGACCGGCGTGTCGCTCGAACGGGAGTTGCACGTCTGGTGAAGCGCGCCGCGACCGCCGCCCCCGCGCCGGCCAACCGCACCCGGTCGGTGCGCCCGCTCATCAGCGTCCTGCTGACGCTGGGCGGGGCGGGCCTCGTGCTGCTCGGGCTGTCGGTCGCGGGCGACGAGGCCCGGCGCCACCTCGGGCCGCGGGACCGGTACACGGTGCGGTTCGCCGACATCCGGTGCGAGCCCCCACCGAACGCCTCGCGTGCGACCTTCCTCACCGAAGTGCGCTACGCCTCGGGTGCCGACCGCAGCGTCCGTGCGCTCGACCCCGACCTCAAAAAGAAGATCTCCGCGGCGTTCGCCGCGCACCCCTGGGTGGCCCGCGTGGACGCGGTGGCCGTGGACCCGCCCAACACGGTTACGGTCGCCCTCACCTACCGCAAGCCGGTGCTCGCGGCCCCGCAGACGGACGGCCCGCGCGCGGTGGACGCGAAGGGCGTACTGCTGCCCGCGACCGCGCCGACCGACGGATTACCCGAATTGCTCGGCGCACCGGAGTTGCCGCCGGCCGCGACGGCCGGGCAGCCCTGGCCGAATGACGACGTGGTCCGGGCCGCCGCGGTCGCCGCCGAGTACCGCCCGCTCACCATCGAGCGCAAGAAACAGGGCTGGGAGCTGGTGCTGCAGAACAAGCAAAAGGTCCTGGTCTCGAAGTAGCTCGATTCAGTCAGCTACCGTCCAGTTGTTCGCGAGCCACTCGAGCGTGAACTGCGACCATGTTTCGTACTGCTCCGCGGCGCGGAGCAGTTCGGCCAGCGGCGCGAACCCGGCGTCCGCCAGCGCGTCCTCGCGCGCCTTCGCCGCGGGCGCCTCCAGCTCGAAAACGTGAACGACGCCCAGGTGGACCCTTCCCACCGGCGTGCGGTCGTCGTTGATGAACCCCACGCACCGCTCGCTGAAGCGGCAACCCAGTTCGACCTCTTCCGTGAGTTCCCGCATCATGCCGGCGTGGTACGGGTCGGTGCCGCCGGCCGCGTCGGCTTCGCTGATGTGCCCGCCGATGCC
>JBJSXS010000965.1:0-3531 GCA_046086545.1 Gemmata sp. | reverse complement strand
GTCCTTGCGCAGCGGGTGCCCTTCCCAGTCGTCGTTCAGCAGGATGCGCACGAGGTTCGGGTGCCCGACGAACCGCACGCCCACCAGGTCGTACACCTCGCGCTCGTGCCAGTCGGCGGTCGCCCACACCCCGGCCACCGTGGGCACCTCGGGCAGTTGCCCGGCGGCGCCGCCCTTCCAGCGCGAGAGGGTGAGTTTGAGCGTGAACCTGCGTCCGGGGAACGCGAAGCTCGACAGGTGGTACAGCACCTCGAGGTGCGGCTCGAACCCGGCCTTGGGCGCCTTCTTCGCGTCGGGCTCGAGGTAGTCGGTGCCGGTGATGTCGTTCAGGATCGCGAACCGCAGTCGCGGGTCGTCGCGCAGGAACGTACACACTTCAACGAGGTTCGCCGGTTCGACCAGCACGAACGGGTCGAGCGCGTCCGGCTTGGCCCCGGTGATCGCCGGCCCGAACTGCTGTTGCAGCAGCGCGAAGATTTCTGCGGTGGTCATGTCGCTCTCCGGTCACGCCTTGACGGGCCTGGCCTTCTCCTTGTTGTCCGCGAGGAACGCGACCGCCTTGGCGGGGTCGGCCAGTTCGGGCGGCAGCGCGACCTTGCCCGTGCGCGCCGGGACCGGCAGCACCGCGGGCTTGCCCTTCGTGAGTTCCCGCATCTTGTGGATCTTGTCCTGCACCCGCATCAGCCCTTCCAGCAGCGCCTCCGGGCGCGGCGGGCACCCGGGCACGTACACGTCGACCGGCACGATGAGGTCCACGCCCTTCGCGACGTTGTACCCGTACTTGTAGTAGGGGCCGCCGCCGCACGTGCAGGCGCCCATCGCGATCACGAACTTCGGGTCCGGCATCTGGTTGTACAGCCGGCGCACGCGCTCCGCCATCTTCAGGTTCACGGTGCCCGCGACGATCATCAGGTCGGACTGGCGCGGGGTCGCCCGGAACGCGCCGGCCCCGAACCGGTCGATGTCGTACCGCGGCGCCCCGGTGGCCATCATCTCGATGGCGCAGCACGCGAGGCCGAACGTCATCGGCCACAGCGACGACTCGCGCGCCCAGTTGATCGCGTATTCGAGCGAGGTGACCGCGAACCCGTCGCGCATCGCGCCTTCGAGCAGTCCCATAGTGCGAGTGTGGGTGTGAGTGTGAGTGTGGGGCGAAAAAACGCTACCGATCAGGGGGCCGGCGGCGGCTGCGCGGCCTGATTCGCGCCCACCGCCGCGCCCGGACCCGCGCCGTCCCGGGTCGCCGTCGAGCGCACCCATTCGAGGTCGCCGCGGCGCCACAAGTAGGCGAACCCGACCAGCAGCACCCCGAAGAACACCATGATGTCGGCGAACGCGACCCACGCGAGCGACTTCGCCGCGCCCGGGTTCGGCACCGCGGGCGCCGGCGCGCCCGCCTGCAGGTTTTTCGCGGCCTCGATGCGGACCGCCGCCGGTTGGATCTCGTCGCCGGCCCGCACCGCGCTGCCGAACACCACCGCCCACGGGAAGAAGAACGCGAGTTCCACGTCGAAGATCACGAACAGGAGCGCGACCACGTAGAACCGCAGGTCGAACTGGATCCACGCGTCCCCGACCGGCCGCTCGCCGCACTCGTACACCTCGGCCTTCTCCGGGCTGGGCAGGTTCGGGCGCACCAGGCGCCCTAGCACGAGGTTCGCGGCGAGCAGCGTGCCGCCGGCCGCGAGGAAGATCAGCACGAACAGGACGAGTGTGGTCATGAGTGATCCAGGGGAACCCCGGCCGCTAGGCCGGGCGCGTTTCGGCAAGCGGTACGGGCGCGAGGCCGGGGTCCGCCATCAGGTCGCGGTCTTGCCGTCCCCGGCCGGTGCCGGTGCCGGCTTGGGCGGTTCGGCGGCCTTGGTCCACACCGGCAGGCTCACCCGCTTCGACTCCTGTACGGCGGTCGGGTTCAGGGTCGATTGGCCCCACGCCACGTCCAGCGGCAGCTTCGTGTAATCGACCACGCACCCGTCGCGGGTGTAGGTGCTGATGTCGTGGTTCGATCCCATGAAGATGCAGTCCACCGGGCACGGGTCCACGCACAGCGCGCAGAACATGCACTTCGTGTAGTCGATCTTGAACCCGGTTACGACGAACCCCTTCGCGGGCGGGGGCGCCTTCTCCTTGTCAATGTAGATGCAGTCAACCGGGCACGCGCGGGCGCACTTGTCGCACCCGATGCAGGTGGTCAGGTCGAACCGGTGGAACCCGCGGTACCGCGGGCGCACCGGCACCGGTTGCTCCGGGTACGCGAAGTGCCCCGTGAACGTGCCCCGCCGGAACGACTGCACGAAGTACCACAGCGTGACGTACATGCCGGACGCCAGCGTGACCGTCGCGAGGTATACGTTGCGGAGCCAGACGCGCATCGGGGTCGCCGTCACGGGGTTAGGGAGTTGTGATTGTAGGGGGAAGGCGCGCCGCGACGCAAGGCGCCGGGCGTAGCGTTTTCGCGCCGGGCGGGTAGACTGTGCCCTGTGCGGCACATCACCGGCCCCCACACGCGGGACGACCCCATGGCGCGCATTCTGTTGGTCGAGGACGAGCAGGTGAACCGGGATCTGTTCCGGCGCCGGCTGGAGCGTAAAGGACACACGGTGCTGACCGCCGACAGCGGCCTGCTCGCGGTCGCGTACACCCTGAACGAGAAGCCCGATCTGGTGCTCATGGACCTGGGGCTGCCGGACATCGACGGGTGGGAGGCGACCCGCCGGGTGAAGGCCGACCCCACCACCGCGGCGGTCCCCGTGATCGTGCTGTCCGCGCACGTGACCACCGACGCCAAGGAGAAGGCGTTCGCGGCCGGGTGCCAGGACTTCGAGACCAAGCCGGTCAACTGGGAGGTGCTGTTCCGCAAGATCGACGAGTGGGTCGCGAAGGCGCGAGCCGAGGCCCGCGCCCGGCCTCAGGCGCCGGCGGCCGCGCCACCTGCGGAACCGGCGCCGGCGGGCCCCGCGCCCAACGCGGCCCGCGACGAGGCGGCGCCCGCGGCGGCGCGGCGCATACTGGTGGTCGAGGACAACGACCCGAACCGCGTCATGCTGTGCCGCCGGCTCCAGAAACTCGGGTACGCCACCACCGAGGCCGCCAACGGGCGCGAGGCGCTGGAGTACATCTACACCAAGCCGTTCGACCTGATCCTGTGCGACATCATGATGCCCGAGGTGGACGGGTACGAGGTGCTGAGGACCCTCAAGGCCGACCCGAACATGGCGCCCCTGCCCGTCATCATGGTTTCCGCGCTCGACGACATGGCGGGGGTCGTCAGGTGCATCGAGATGGGCGCCGAGGACTACCTCCACAAGCCCTACGAGGCGGTGCTCCTTCAGGCCCGGATCGCGGCGGCGCTCGACAAGCGGCGGCTGCGCGAGCAGGAACTGGACTACCAGAACGCGGTCGCCACGCTGACGCGGGCGGCCGAACTGGTCGAGGCCGGCGAGTTCGACCCGGCGGTGCTGGCCACGGTCGCCGCCCGGGCGGACGCGCTCGGCACCCTGGCACGGGTGTTCGACCGCGTGGTCCGCGACG
>JBJSXS010000964.1:0-3174 GCA_046086545.1 Gemmata sp. | reverse complement strand
GGCGCGTGCAGGGCCAGCGCGTCCAGGCACTGGTCCCACAACTTCTGTTCGTATGCCCGGTGGAACGTGCGGCGCCGCGCGACCGCGGGGAAGCCGTGGACCTCGGCGAACAATCCGGCCCACCCGTCGGCGGTCAGCGCGGCCAGCTCCCCCGGCGCCCACCCGAGCACCTGAGCGAGCTGGAAGACGGGGAACGCGCGCTCCTCTTCGCCCCGCGGCGCCGGCGCGGGGGCACGCGCGCGCAACTCGGCGCGCAGCGCGGCGAGCGGGCCGGGGTGACCGAGCGCTTCGCGGGCCGCGTACCCGGCGGCGCAGCGCTCCAGCAGCAGCCGCACCGCGACGAACTCGGTCAGGCTGTCCGGCGGGACCGGGTGCGCGACCCGGTCGCCGCGCGTCTCGACCTCGTGAACCATTCCGGCCCACCCGCGGAGCGGCAGCAGCGTCGCCCCGATGAATTCGTCCCACTCGGCCACCGGCACCCCCAGGAGGGCGAGCGACGCGCACGCCGACTCGACCGCGCCGGTGCCGGCCGCCAGCAGCCGCGCGGCCTCCGGGCGCAGCCCGCGGAGCCAACGGTCCGGCGGCCCCCCGGCGCGTGCGTACAGCGACAGGAACGCGCGGAAGTACCCCTGGCCGCGGTCCGGCAGCGGCCACTGCGATACGCCCTGATCGAGGAACGCGGCGGTGAACCGGATGAGCGCGTCGTGGACCCACAGGTCCGTGTCCACCCCGCACACGCGCAGGAGCCAGTCGCGGTGCCGCACCGGCAGAGGCGGGGGCGGTTCGGGGTCCGGCGCGGCACACGCCCCGGCGCGGCACACGTGCCAGAGCGCCTCGAGCGCGAACGCCTCCCAGACGGGTTCCGGCCACGCCTCGATGTTCGCCGGCCCGAACCGGGCGAACAGGTCGCGGGCCCAGCCCGGGTTCGCCCCGTCGCGCCCGCGCAGGTCCCGCATCACCCACCGGCGGGTGTCGGAGATGAGCTTGAGCCGGGCCGCGGCCGACGCCTCGGGGCGCACCCGCCGCAGCGCGTCGGATTCGGCGATCTGCCACCGCAACTCGTCGGCCGTGCCCCGCGCCAGCGGGTACTGTAACATGGCCAGGCGCAGGTCGAAGCGCGTGCCCGAGGGCGGGACCGGCTCCGACGCGCGGGCCCCGAGTTCGGCCTCCAGCGCGGCCCGCAGGTCGGCGAACCGCACCCGCCCCTTCGCCAGCGCGTCGCGGTACCGGTCCTCGGTCAGGTACGGCTCGCACCCGAAGATGGTGCCGCCGACCGCGACCGCGTCGTGGAACGGCAGGCTCTCGAACGCGTGCAGCGTGTTGTGGTGGATGAAGACGGTGATCGGGCCCTGCGCCGGCAGCAGGTGCGCCGCGCGCCCGAGCGCGGCGCGAAACCGGGCCGGCGGGGCGGCCGCGTCTGTGGGGTCGGGGGCACGGTCCGCGCTACGGGGGTCTGTCACGCCCACAGTCTATTAGATCGGTACCGGCCCGGACGTATTTGTAACATGACCGAACCACGGGCCGGGCGCCCGTGCGGGCCGGGGGACGGAGGGCGACGTGAGCGGGCTCCGGTTGCGGTTCCTGTGGCCGGTCGTGCTGGGCACCCTGTGCCTGGTCGCGCTGTGCGCGTTCACCGCGGTCTCGCTGTTCCACCAGCAGGCCGCCATCACCGGGGTGCTGAGGGAGAACGTGTCCAGCCGGCGGGCGGCGGCCGACCTGCGCGGGTGCCTGAACACGCTCATCGCGCTCGAGACCAACCAGATCGAGTCGGTGGCCGACCTGCACGCCCGCGCGCTGCTGCACCTGGCCGACATCCGCCGGCTGTCCAACCACCCGCGCGAGGTGGAACTGTCCGAGCGGCTCGACGCCCGGTTCGGCGCGTACCTCAGGGAGTGGCAGGCGCTCCCGCCCAAGAGCGCGCCCGGGCACGCCGAGGCCGTCGCCGAGGCGACGCAGCACCTGGAAGCCAACGTGCTCGCGCCGTGCCGTGAGTTCGAGGCGTTCAACGACGCCCGCGTCGAGGAGACCACCGCCCAGCACGAGCGGGTACTCACCCGGCTCGCGTGGGGCATGGCGACGGTCGGGGGCCTGGGCGCCGTGGCCGGAGTGGTGTTCGGGTTCGGGGTGGCCCGGCTGCTCAGCCAGTCGATCCGCCGGCTCCGGGTGCAGATCCGGGACGCGGCCGGCAAGCTCGGCCCGGACCAGCCGGAGATCGTCCTCACCGGCGACATCGGGTTCGGGGGGCTGCACGACGAGATCGAGGCGCTCACCGGGCGCATCGAGGGCGTGGTTCAGGCGCTGCACGAGCGCGAGCGCGAGGTGGCCCGGGCCGAGCAGCTGGCCGCCGTCGGGCAGCTGGCCGCCGGCGTCGGGCACGAGCTGCGGAACCCGCTCACCTCGATCAAGCTGCTGGTTCAGACGGGCCTTGAGGGCGGCCCCCGCGGGGCCCTGACGCCCGACGACCTGCGCATCATCGAGGACGAGGTGCGCCGCATGGAGCGGTCGCTGCAGACGTTCCTGGAGTTCGCGCGCCCGCCCAAACTCGAGAGCCGGCCGGTCGAGCTGGGCGCGCTGCTGGACGCGGTCGTGGGGCTGGTGCGGGGCCGGGCCGAGCGGCAGGGGGTGCGCACCGCGGTGCAGATGCGGGACGGCCCGATCACCCTGGCGGCCGACGGCGGCCAGTTGCAACAGGTGTTCGTCAACCTGGTACTCAACGCGCTGGACGCGATGCCCGCCGGCGGCGCGCTCACCGTCACCGCGCGGCGCACCCCCGGGGGCACGGAGGTGGAGGTGGCCGACACCGGCCCCGGCATCCCGCCCGCGATGGTGACCCGGCTGTTCCAGCCGTTCGCCAGCAGCAAGGACACCGGGCTCGGGTTGGGTCTGGTCATCTCCCGGCGGATCGTGGAAGATCACGGCGGGACCGTCAACGCCGGCAACCGCGCCGGCGGCGGCGCGAGCTTCTTCGTGCGGCTACCCCTGGAGGAACGGGTGCGGGGTGCAGGGTGAACCGGAGCTCAAAGCGCTCGGGCCTTGTTCCGCACGGTTCTCCCTTCAGCCTTCAACTTTCACGACAATGCCCACGCTCCTGGTGATCGATGACGAGCCGGCGATCCGGCACGCGTTCCAGCGGGCGTTCCGCGACACCGCGGTCGCGGTGCGCACCGCGACCAC
>JBJSXS010000963.1:0-14819 GCA_046086545.1 Gemmata sp. | reverse complement strand
CGGGGCGCAGCAGCCAGCCGACCGCGACCATCAGCAGGAACAACACCAGGAACCCGAAGGGGATCAGGGTCGCCCACTGCGGCTGCGGCAGGCTCACCCGCGCCTGCGCCGGCAGTTGCTCCGGCGGTTTGAGGCGATCCTCGTTCAGCTCGAGGATTTGCGCGGCCTTCCAGCCGCGCCCGAGCTTCAGCTCCGCGACCGCGCCGAGCGTGGTGTCCTCGGGCACCTCGTACCGGTCGTCGCCCTTGCCGGGCATCTTGAGCAGCGTGCCCTTCGGCACGAGCACCCACTGCGGCGGCACGTCGTCCCTGTTCAGGTCGATGACCGCCTCCGCGAGTTCGGCCCGCTCCGGCTCCGGGCGGTTCGGGTACTCGCGCGCGACCACCGCGGCGGCCGCGTCCCTGAGCGGCGCCGCGTGGCCGATCTGGACGGTGCGGTACTGGTACGCCGAGATGTCGCGCGGGAGCGTGTCGCTGAACGCGAAGAACGCCAGCATCACGCCGGCAATGGACCCGCCCGCGATGTACCCGCTGGCGAGCAGCACGCCCGGGCTGGTTTCGGCCTTACGGATCGCCTCGACCTCGGCCTGTGCCCTCTTCGCCGGGTCGTCGCCCGCGGCCGCAATGTCACGGGCCGCCTCGGCCGCGTACCTCTTGTCCACCCACCAGCGGACGATGCCGCCGATGAAGATCGGGACCGAGTACTGGATCGGCACGTACAGCCCGACGGCGAACGCCAGCGCCGACACGCCGCACAGCTCGAGCATGACGGCGATCATCGCGCCGATGGCGACCATCGTCCAGTTCAGGTCCCGCTGGAGGACGCCGTTGATGACGATCCCCAGGACGCGGGTCTTCGGCGCCTCGAACTTGCGCTCCACCGGGGTGCCGTCGTCGCGCTGCTTGAGCTGCCCCATGATGGTGGGGTCTTTGAGGTACGCGACCTTGCCGGTGCCCGGCTCGACGAGGTAGCGCCCGGGCTTGTACTTCGCGACGTCCTCGCGCGGCTTGTAGGCGCCGGCCTCCCTGTTGATCTCGTTCGCGTTGGTGTCGAACACCTTGTACGTCTGGCCCTTGTAGGTCTCGGTCTGCGCGAGTCGGCCCAGTTCCCCCTGCGTGAGCGTGAGCGGGGGCACGTTCTCGGGCTTGGAGCTGTACACGGTGCCCGGGTTGTTCAGCCCGTAGATGAGCGTGCCGCCGATCACCAGGGCCGACACGAACGCACCGACCGAGATGGCGTACTGCATGAACCGCGGGGTGCCGCCCACGATGTACCCGGTCTTCAGGGACTGCGCCACCGTGCCGCCGTTGCTGGAGGCGATGCACACCACCGCGGCCACCGACAGCGCGAGCACGCGGTCGATGGTGCCGGTCATGCCGAGCGCCAGGAAAATGAGGCAGGTGATCATGAGCGTCGCGGTGGTCATGCCGGAGATCGGGTTGGACGACGAGCCGATCTCGCCCGTGAGCCGGGCCGACACGGTCACGAACAGGAACCCGAACAGCACGACCAGCAGTGCGCCGAGCAGCGCGGTGACGACCCCGACCTCCCCCGCGAGGAACGCGGCCAGGAGCGCGACCAGAAGCACGGTGCCGCCGAGCACCCACGACATCGGCATGTCGTGGTCGGTGCGCCTCGCGGCGCCGCCGGTGGCCGCACCCTTCCCGCCCGACAGGCTCGACAGGCTCGACCCGAAGCTCCGCACGATCATCGGCAGGGTCTTGAACATGCTGATGATGCCGGCCGTCGCGACGCACCCGGCCCCGATGTAGAGCAGGTACGCGTTGCGCAGGGCCGACACGTCCAGCCCCTCGACCATCTCCTTGATGGGCTTCTTGCCGGGCGGGATGACCGCCGCGTTGCTCTCACCGATGAAGTAGATGATGGGCAGGATGACGAGGTACCCCAGGACGGCCCCGCCCATCATCATCGCCGACGTGCGCAGCCCGATGATGTACCCGACCCCGAGCAGCTCGGACGCCATCTCGGCCGAGAACACCGCGGCCTTGTTGATGAACGTGAGCGGCACCTTCGCGGTGGTCACCACCAGGTTCATGCCCTCGGTGACGAACTTGTGCAGGAACGCCAGCCCGAACCCGATGAACACCGTTTTGCCGGTGGTGCCGCCCTTCTCGCCGCTGATGAGCACCTGCGCGCACGCGGTTCCCTCCGGGTACAGCAGCGTCTCCTTCTGGTCCTTTTTGCCCGGCTGGAAGTGCATCTTCACGATGAACGCGCGCCGCAGCGGGATCATCGCCAGGATGCCGAGCAGCCCGCCCAGCACGGACACCACCATCACCCGGCTCAGGTCCATCCCGAACCCGAGCAGCAGCAGCGCGGGCATCGTCACACCGACCCCGAACGCGATGCTCTCGCCGGCGCTGCCGGCGGTCTGCACGATGTTGTTCTCGAGGATGGTGGCCTGCCGGAACCCGAACGCCTTCGAGAGCGCGCGGAACAGGGTGATGGCCAGCACCGCGACCGGGATCGACGCGGACACCGTCATGCCCACCTTGAGCACCAGGTACAGCGACGAGGCGGCGAAGACGAGGCCGAGCGCCGTGCCGGCCACGACCGCCGAGAGGGTGAACTCTTTGGGCGCCTCGGTCGGGGGAACGAACGGCCGGAACTCCGGGTCCGGTTTCACTTCGGCGGACATAAGGCGGTCCGGGTTGCGGGTGCGGGTCGGTGGCGAAGAGTTGAGCCACAGCTTACGGGCCGCCGCACGCGAAGTGAAGCCGGTTCGCCGGAACCCGCCGGCCGGATAAGCTAGACCGCGACACCTCTTCTCCGGTGGCTCTGATGAAGCGCATTAGGGTCGGCAACGGGTGCGGGTTCTGGGGCGACAACCTCGACGCGCCCGCGCGCCTCGCGCGGGACGGGCGCCTCGACTACCTCACGCTCGAGTACCTGGCCGAACTCACCATGTCGATCCTCGCCCTGCTGAAGGCGAAGGACGCGACCGCCGGGTACGCCACCGACTTCATCGACGTGCTCGGCGGCCTCACGGACACGCTCAACGCGCAGCCGAAGCTGAAGGTTGTCACCAACGCCGGCGGCATGAACCCCCGCGCCTGCGCGCTGAGGGCCAAGCAGGTGCTCGCGGCCGCCGGCCTTGCGGACAAGCGCGTCGCGGTGGTGAGCGGCGACGATTTGCTCCCCCGACTCGACGAGCTGCTCGCGGGCGGGCACCCGCTGAACCACCTCGACAGCGGGGCGCCGCTCGGCTCGATCCGCGACAAGGTGGTGAGCGCCAACGCGTACCTCGGCGCGCGGCCCATCGCCGAGGCGCTCGCGCGCGGCGGCGACGTGGTGATCACCGGGCGCGTGGCGGACGCCTCGCTCACCGTCGGGCCGGCGGCACACGAGTTCGGCTGGGGCTTCGGCCCGGCGGACGCCGACCGGCTCGCCGCGGGCACCGTCGCCGGGCACCTCATCGAGTGCGGCGCGCAGGCCACCGGCGGCCTGTGGATCAACGCCGACGAGTCCACGCGCCTCGGAACCGTCGGCTACCCGATTGCGGAGCTCGCCGAGGACGGCACGTTCACGATCTCGAAGCCCGCGAACACCGGCGGCGCGGTCAACCTCGAAACGGTGGCCGAGCAGTTGCTGTACGAGGTCGCGGACCCGGCCCGTTACTACACGCCCGACGTGGTCGCGGACTTCACCACCGTACAACTCGCGCAACAGGGCGAGGGCGTGGTGCGGGTGACCGGCGGCACCGCGAACGGCACCACCGACACCTACAAGGTGTCGGTCGCGTATCGCGACGGGTTCATGGCCGCGGGCACGCTGGTGATCGCCGGCCCGAACGCGGCCCAGAAGGCCCGGCGGTCGGGCGCGGTCCTTCTGGAGAAGCTCAAACAGGCCGGACTCAGCTATCAGGAGACGCGCGTCGAAGCTCTGGGCGCGGGCGACTGCGTTCCCGGGGTCGTGAGTACGAAACTAGACCCGCCGGAGGTGGTGCTGCGGGTCGCGGTGCGCGACCCGCTTAGGGCCGCGGTCGAGCGGTTCACCAAGGAGTTCGCGCCGCTGGTGACGAGCGGGCTCCCGGGCACCACCGGCTACACCACGGGGCGCCCGCCGGTGCGCGAGGTGTTCGCGTACTGGCCCACGCTGGTCGCGAAGTCGGCCGTGGCCCCCCTCGTGGAGGTGCTGTGATGGCGCAGGTTCCGCTCTCGCGCATCGCGCACGGGCGCAGCGGCGACAAGGGCAACCACGCGAACGTGGCCGTCATCGCGTACACCGACGCCGGGTTCGCGTGGCTCCGCGACAACCTCACGGCGGAAGTCGTCGCGCGGTACTTCGCGCCGCTCGGCCTCTCGGGCGTCGAGCGGTTCGAGGCCGCGAACGTGCGCGCGTTCAACTTCGTGCTGTACGACGCGCTGGCCGGCGGCGCGAGCCGGTCGCTGCGCGTCGACACGCAGGGCAAGACGCTGGCGGTGGCACTGCTTCGCATGGAGATCGAGTGGGAGGGCGCCTGATGTCCGGTCTCGTGCAGTACACGCACCGCGGGCCGGCGGCGGTCCTCGCCATCAACCGGCCCGAGAAGCGGAACGCGCTGTCCCGCGCGCTCATCGCGGCCCTCACCGACGCGTTCCTCCGCGCGGCGAACGACGCCGGGGCCCGGTGCGTGATACTCACCGGCACCGGGCCGGCGTTCTGCGCGGGGATGGACCTCGACGAGCTCCGCGGCACCCTCGGCCCGGACGGCGACAAGGTCTGGGACGACGCGGGCCGACTGTCGGCGCTCTACGAACTCATCTACACGCTCCCCAAGCCCACCATCGCGGCGGTCAACGGCCCCGCGGTCGCCGGCGGCGCGGGCCTCGTCACCGTGTGCGACCTCGCGGTCAGCGTGCCCGATGCGAAGTTCGGCTACCCGGAAGTTCGCCGGGGCCTGGTCGCGGCGATGGTGCTGCCGCACCTGCTCCGGCTGGTCGGCGAGCGCACCGCGCGCTGGCTGCTGCTCTCCGGCGAACTGGTCGACGGCATCACCGCGCTGCGGTTCGGGCTGGTGAACCAGGTCACCGCGGCGGAGAACCTGCTGGCGACGGCCGACGCGTGGGTCAGGTCGCTCTGTGAGGGCGGGCCGCAGGCGCTCGCGACCACGAAAGACCTGCTCCGCCGCTGCTCGCGCCAGGCGGTGGCGACCGACGAACTCGCGAAGGCCAGCGCCGAGCCGCGCCTCACCGACGAGTGCCGCCACGGGCTGGCCGCGTTCTTCGACAAGAAGCCGGCCCCGTGGCTCCCCGCGGGCGAGTCATGAGCCCCATCGTCGGCATCGGCGAAGTGCTGTGGGACGTGTACCCCGACGGCCGCAAGGTCGCCGGCGGGGCGCCGTTCAACTTCGCGTTCCACTGCCACCGACTCGGGCACCCGTCGGTTATCGTCTCGCGGGTCGGCAACGACGATCTCGGTAGCGAACTCCGTGAGCATATCCGTCAACTCGGCCTCTCGGACGAGTTCGTCCAAACGGACGAGGAGCACGCCACCGGCACAGTGCAGGTCGTGCTCGACGCGAACGCGGTGCCGACGTACACGATCACCGAGAACGTCGCGTGGGATCACATCGAGTGGGACGACAAGCTCGCGAACTTGTCGGAGCGAACGCGCAGCGTTTGCTTCGGCTCCCTTGCCTGCCGCAGTGAAGATTCGATCGACGCACTGAGCGAATTCGGACGCGGCCGGTTTACGCACCGTATCTACGACGTGAACCTGCGGCAGAATTACTTTACCCCGACACTACTGGGCTGGGGCCTCGCAAGGGCGCACTGGATAAAGATATCCGACGAAGAAATCGGCCGATTTGCCGATGCGTTCGGTCTCGAGATAAGTTCGCTATCACAGTTCCACAAGTCCCTGTTGGTCCCCGGCCAACTGCTCATCATGACGAGAGGCGCCGGCGGGTGCGAGTTGGTGTGGCCTGAACACGACGAACATTTCCACCAGCCCGGTGTGCCCGCGAGGGTGGTGGACACGGTCGGCGCGGGCGACGCGTTCACCGCGGCGATGGCGTGTCTGCACCTCGAAGGGAGGTCGCTCCGCGAGTGCGCCCGGTTCGCGGCTCAGTACGCGGCCCGCGTGTGCGAGCACCCGGGCGGCACGCCGCGTATCGACCGCTCGGAAGTGGAGCGCGCCGCGGGGCTGAAGTCATGAAGTCGCACCTCTGGCGCCCGCCGACCCTCGCCACGCCCCGGCTCACCCTTCGCGCCTTCACCGCGGCCGACGCGGAGCCGCTGTTCGAGCACGCAAAGAACCCGAACGTCGCGCGGTTCACCCTCTGGGACGCGCACAAGACGGTCGCGGACGCGGAGCTGTTCGTGCGCGACTACGCGGTGCTGCGGTACCTCGAAGGCATGGCCGAGCCCTACGCCGTCACGATCACCCCGGACCCGCGCCCGGTCGGCGCGTGCGGGTGCTTCTGGGCCGCGAGTCAGCACCGGACGATGGAGCTCGGGTACTGGATCGGCGAGCCGTTTTGGGGGAACGGGTACGCCGCGGAGGCGTGCCGCGCGGTCCTCGAGTACGCGTTCGCGGAGTACAAGCCCGAGCGCGTGCAGGCGCGTGTGATTGACGGCAACCACGCGAGCGAACGCGTGCTCACCAAGCTCGGGTTCAAGCACGAGGGCGTGCTGCGGCGCTCGCTCCTGCGCCGCGGCCACATGGAGGACGTGCGCCTGTACTCGCTGCTGCCCGACGAGTGGAGCCGCCTCACACCACGGCCCTGATGGTCATGGTGAACGTGCTGCCCTTGCCGATCTCGCTCTCCACGGTGATCCGGCCGCCCATCGCGGCGCTCAGCCGCTGGCTGATCGCCAGCCCCAACCCGGTGCCCCCGAACCGGCGCCCGGCGGTCGAGTCCACCTGCGTGAACGCCTGGAACAGCCGGCCCACCTGCTCGGGCGTCATGCCGATGCCGGTGTCGGACACGGACACCTGGAGCGAGTCCACGCCGGCCACCAGCAGGCGCCGGGCGGTCACCTTCACCACGCCGTCGCGCGTGAACTTGCACGCGTTGCCGACGAGGTTCAGGATGCACTGCCGGATGCGCGTCGGGTCGCCCGTCGCCTTGCCCAGGTCCGGCGGGCAGTCCGCCTCCAGCCGGTTGTTGTTCTTCTTCGCCAGCGGCTCCACCGACACCATCAGGTCCTGAATGAAGCTCGACGGCGAGTAAGGATCACGCGCGATCTCCAGTTTGCCGGCCTCGATCTTCGAGAAGTCGAGGACGTCGTTGATGAGCGTGAGCAGGTGCTGCCCGGCGGTGTGGACCTGTTGCAGGTCGGCGGTGTACTGCGGCAGGTCGTCCATCGCCGCCTGCTCGAGGAGCATCTCCGAGTAGCCGATGATGGTCGTGAGCGGGGTGCGGAGCTCGTGGCTCACCATCGCGAGGAACCCGCTCTTGGTGCGGTCGGCCTCCTCCGCGGCCTCCTTCGCGACCCGCAGGCGGTTCGCCTCGTCGTCCTGCTCGAGCCGCTGGATGCCCGCGCCGACGGCGGTCGCGAGCAGCTGCACCACCTGGGCCTCCAGCGGGCCGATCTCGCGGCCGTTGGCGCGCTGCATCCGGCTGCCGTACACGACCCCGGTCACCTCGCCCTTCGAGCCGAAGAACGGGGACACCACCACGCCCTGCACGCCCACCAGGCTCTCGCCCCCGCCGGCCGCGGCGGCGCCGACGTAGAACGTGCGGTTGTCGGCAAGCACCCGGGTCACCAGGGCGTGGCTGAACGCGCGGTTCGTCAGCTGCTCGTCCCGCACCACCTGTGCGGTCACCCGCCACGCGTCCCCGTCGCGCACCAGCACAATGCCGGCGTCCAGCCCGATGTGCTTGACCAGCGCCTCCGCGGCCTGCTTGTAAAACGCCTCGCGCTCCCCGGCCTTTTGCACGTTGACCACGGTTTCGAGCCAGCCGACGATCTCCTCCGGCTTGGCCGCCTCGCTCCGGTCGATCAGCGCGGGCTGGTCGGCCCCGGTCCGGGTCGGCGCGGCGATGGTCTTGAGCACGTTCATCGACATCGGCTCGGCGTCGCCCGAGTCCACGTCGATGACCGTCTCGCCCACCACCAGCCGCACCGGCAGCAGGTACTCGCATTCGGTCCCGGGTGCCAGCAGCGCGTGGTTGTCCACGGTGACGGGCGCCTTGGTGCTGAGGTTCAGCACCTTCAGCTTGCGGCCCGGCACCTCCACCAGCCTAATGTGGTCGCGCGAAACAAAGGCGTCCCGCACCACGGCCCGCGCCACCCCCGTGCGCGCCGGCCCGCGGCCCAACTCCAGCGGCCCGCTGTTGTGCGTGAGCTGCTGCGTCTCGAGCTTGTTGGCGATCGTGAGCGTGAGCATGGCGAAGGCTCTCTGACCCGCCCCCCTCCGCAGGGAGGGGAAAGAGCGGGCGCGCGAACAAGAAACGTGTCGGAATCGTCCGGGCCGTACCCCCCTCCCCGCAGGAAAGGGGCCGGGGCGGGTCGGACCTGTCACCCTCCCGAAGATAAACGTAGTCCGATCGGCAGGCTCTCGCCGAACAGCCGCGACGCCTCCTCGCCCTCGGCCGCGACCACCTCTTCCACCATGCGCTTCCACGCGGCCGGGCACGGGTGCGACCGCAGCACGCCCAGCGCGCGGTTGCGGGCGGAGTCGGTCACGTCCACGGCGCGCAGCCCGCTCTGACGTGCGAGCTGCGACAGGCAGAACAGCCAGCCGTTCCGCTCGCTCTCGTTGGCGGGGGCGAACGGCAGCAGCTCCTCGATCCACTGCTCCACAATCTCAGGGTGAACTACCGAATTCAAGGGGCCGTAGAACTGAACGCGCGCGCCGAACCGCGTCAGCGCCCAGAACGCGTAAGTTGGCACCGGGGTTTTCTTACAGTCGCGTAAAACCGCGGCGCCGAGCGTTTCGCGGGTCTTCGCGTCGAGCCGCTCGAGGCTGGCGGCGGCGCGCCACATCTCGGCGTACTCGTTCGCCGGCGGGCGCGAGAACGCCTTCCCCTTCGTGGGCAGCAGGGCCGGCTTCAGGCGCGAAAAGAGAGCCTGCTGAAGGGCCGCGTTCAGCCCGCCGCTGACCCGGCGCCACATGATCCAGTAGTCCGCGCCGCCTTCGGGGACCGCCGCCCTCTTCGGCCCGCTCGCGGCCTGGCCGCTCGCGGCGGCGGTGATCAGCTTCCACAGCGCCTCGACGCGGTACCGGTCCACCGGGTCGCCGAACCCGGGCCGCAGAACGAACCCGGTGAGGTTGTACCACCGTGACAGGTGGCCCGGGGACTGCGAACGCCCGGCCGCGTTCGCGTCGAGGGCCTCCCACACCCGCCGGCACAGCCCGGTGGGCCAGTCACTTCTGGGCGATTCGAGGGCCGTTTCGAGGAGCTTCGGGAGGTCGGAGGTGGTCGCCGCGGGCACGGCGGCCGCGGCCGCGGGCTCACCGAACACGGCGGCAATCAGCGCCCCGGCGGCCTGTACCTTCTCCTCGGGGAACACGTCGATCACGGCGCCCCTCGCGTCCTCTTCCGCCTCCTCCATCGACGGCTCGCGCAGCACGTCGCGGACGTTGAACTCCAGGCGCCAGCGGTTACCCTCTTTCGACTCGCAGTAGAGTTCCAACGTGCCGATCTCGGTACACTTCGCCGCGAGGGTCACCGGCACGCGCTTCGCGCCCGCGCGCTTGCCGCCGCGCAAGACGGTGTGCAGCGGCGGGAGGCGCATCAGCGACTCTTCCGGCAGGCGCAGCACCTGCCCCGGCTTGTCGTCGCCGCGCACGGTGGAGGTGTAGAGCGGGAACAGCACCGGTTCGCCGAGTGCCAACTCCAGCACCGGCGCCGGCATGTGAACCTCTTCGCCCTCCTGCATGCGCCGCGGGACCACGCACAGAACGGGGATGCTGTGCGCGTGGATGCCGCGCCCGGGCGTGTCGGTTTCCACCGCGACGTAGTACGACCTGGGGATGCCGCCCCCGATCCTGCGCCCGCCCGAGTGCTTGAGCCACGCGAAGTACGCGGCGCCCCACGCCACCGCGAGGTCGAGCGACGGGCTGGTGAGCACCAGCGGCTCCCACCTCTTCTCGGCCGTGTCGAACCACGGGCGCATCACGTCGATGACCCGCTCGCGCAGCACCTCGGGCTGGAACACCCCGCCGTTGAAGAGGATCGCGTCCACGACCGCCGCAGCGGTCGAGCTCTCCTTCTCGAGGGCGTGCAGGTGCTGGCGAAGGAACGCGGCCAGGTGCTTGCTGACCGCCGGATCGGAGACGTAGGGCAGCCCCATCTCCTGGAGCCCGGTGCGGGCGCCGTGCGCCGGCTCCGCACCGAAGGCGGTGCGCGGGAAGAAGCCCTCGAACAGCGACGCGGCCACATCCTGCGGCGTGATGTTCACCGACACCGTGCCGCCGACGACGGAGCGCCCCTTGCCCATCACCGTGACCGGGTAGCTCGGCGGCGGGGGCGCGGCCAGGAGCGCCTCTTTCGCGCCCCGGCACGCCTGCACGAGCGCGCCGAACTGCGCCGCGTCGAGGCGCCCGCCCGGCAGCCGGGCTTCCACGGCCTTCGCGAGCGCGAGGTCCATGTTGTCGCCGCCGAGCAGCAGGTGGTCGCCGACCGCTTCGCGGATGAAGGTGAGCTCGCCCTTCTCTTCGCCCGCGCGAATGAGGCTGAAGTCGGACGTGCCGCCGCCGACGTCCACCACCAGGCACCGCATCCCGGGTTTGAGCATCCCGGCCTCCTGCGGCGAGTGCGTCCCGAGCCACGCGTAGAACGCGGCCTGCGGCTCTTCGAGGAGCGTGACGTGCTTCAAACCCGCCCGCTTCGCGGCCTCGGCCGTCAGGTTGCGCGCCACGTCGTCGAACGACGCCGGCACCGTGACCACGACGGTTTGGTCCTCGAGCCTGTCGGCGTCCTTGCGGCTGGGGGCCGCGTTCCACGCTTCAACGATGTGTCTGAGGTACCGCGCGCTCACCTCCAGCGGCGAGAGCCGCGGCACGTCCGGCGGCCCGGCCCACGGCAGCAGCGGCGCGGTGCGGTCCACGCCGGGGTGACACAGCCACGACTTCGCGCTCGACACCTGCCGCCCGGGAACCTTCGCGCCGTGGTTGCGAGCGAACAGCCCGGCGGTATCGGGCGGGCCCTTCGTCCACGGGAGGTCGATCGCCCCGGGTGCGAGGTCGTGCGGCCCCGGGATGTACAGGAACGACGGCAGCAGATCGCGCTCCTGCACCTGCGACGCGGCCACCACCTGCGGGACATGGAACGTGTGCAGGCGCGGGCCGCCGGCCGCTTTGCTCGCGGTGTCCACATAGGCCACCGCGATGTTCGTGGTGCCCAGATCGATACCGACCAGATAGCGGGACATCGGCGGAACCTGTATCTTGCGTGAACAATGGCAACCACAATCTTAGGGCTGGACATCGGCGGCGCAAACTTAAAGGCCGCGACACCGGACAAACGCGCGATTTCGGTGCCGTTCCCGCTGTGGAAGCACCCGGACAAGTTGCCCGCGGCGCTCGCCGAGTTGGTGGCACGATTCCCGGACGCCGGGGGCCTCGCGGTCACGATGACCGGCGAACTGTGCGACTGTTTCGAGACCAAACGCGAGGGCGTCTACGCCATCATCAAGGCGGTGCGGTTCGCGAGCGCCGCCCGGCCGATTCGCGTGTGGAGTACGGACGGCGCCTTCCTCAGCTGCGAGGAGGCGAACGCGCACCACGCGAGGGTGGCCGCGGCCAACTGGCACGCGCTCGCCACGTTCGCCGGGCGGTTCGCACCGCACTACGGCGGGGTGCTGCTCGACATCGGCAGCACCACCACGGACATCATCCCGCTCAACGACGGATGGCCTTCCGCGCGCGGGAACACCGACCGGGACCGGCTCCAGACGCGGGAACTGGTCTACGCCGGTGTTCGCCGCACGCCGGTGTGCGCGATCTGGTCCGACGGGACCTGCGCGGAACTGTTTGCGACCACAGAGGATGTGTACACGCTGCTCGGGCTGCTGCCCGAGGCGCCGGACGACCGCGGCACCGCGGACGGGCGCCCACAAACGACCGAATACGCCTTCGCGCGCCTGGCCCGGATGCTCGGGGGCGACCGCGAGCAACTCTCCGACGACCACATCATCCACTTCGCAACGCGCGTGCATTCGGAGTTGCGCCGGCGGCTCGTGGAATCGTGTCGGGCCGCATACTACGCCCGGCAAGGGGCCCCCGAACTGCGCACGGTGATCGTGTCCGGGGCCGGGGAATTCCTCGCGCGCCAGGTCGCGAGCGATGCGTTTCCGTTCGTCAGCCCCGAGCGTGTCGTTTCCGTCAACACCGAACTGGGGCCGGCCGTCTCGGCGTGCGCGCCGGCTCACGCGGTCGCGGTGTTGGCAGCGGAGCAGCGCACATGATCGTCATTAAAGTGGGCGGGAGCCTGTTCGATGCGCCCGCGCTCGGGCCGGCACTTCGCGCGTACCTCAAAGCGCTCGCGCCTGCGGAGGCGCTGCTCGTGCCGGGCGGCGGGAGCGTCGCGGACGCCGTGCGCGCGTTTGACCAGACCCACGGGCTGGGCGAAGAGGCTGCGCACTGGCTCGCGCTGCGCTCGCTGAGTGTGACGAGGGCACTGCTGGAGGGGCTGTGCGGACCTCCCCCCCCGCCCCCCTCCCTCGAGAAGGGAGGGGTAGAGCACGCACCGCGTGCCGAAGGCGCAGTCGAGGGCTCGTCGGTTGTGCCTCCCCTTCCCTTCTCGAGGGAGGGGGGCGGGGGGATGGGGTGTACCATCCGCGTGCTCGACTGCTTCGCGTTCGCCGTTGAAGACGACTCGCGCCCCGGTGCGATCCCGCACACGTGGAGCGTGACCACCGACTCCATCGCGGCGCGGGCCGCGGCCGTGTTCCGCGCAGAACGGCTCATTCTCCTGAAGTCCGTGGACGTTCCCCCGGGCGTGCCGTGGGAACTCGCGGCCGCGAACGGGTGGGTCGATGCCCATTTTCCGCGCGTCGCCGCGCAGCTCGTTTGCCCCGTTGAGGCCGTGAACTTCCGCTCGCGCCTTATCTGACGGCGTGTTCTATACTTGTCGCAAACTGATCTCGCCTCACGACGCCGAGACGCCACGCGCCATGCGATTCATCATTGCGAACGAGTTTTACCAGCAGATGATCGCGATGCCGGAGCACACGCCGGACTGCTACGTGCGGCCCGGCGAGTACTTGCACCACATGTACATCGACGGGGTCAAGTACGCGGTCGCCCCGGCCGTACTCGACTGCCTCGCCGAAGCCGAGGAACGCGGCGACCAGGAAGCCGTTGCCCACCTGCGGCTCCACAAGCTGCACTACGAGGCACTTCTTGCCGACGCCGAGCGTGCCGGCACGCTCACCGAAGACGTGACGCTACTCGGTGACGCTCCCCCGACCGACGAGGAGGGGATGCCGCTCACCGACAACTCCTACGTGCCGCGCGTGCCGCTCCAGTGGGAAGATCTGGGGCTGGAACTGCCGTTCCTGTTCGACCTCGCGCTGCGGCTGATCTACACCCGCGGGCAGCTCACCGGCGGCGAACTGGCGAACGCGATGGCGGTGCCGTTCCCGGTCGTCAACCCGGTGTTCCAGGCGATGCGCAAGCAGTCGCTCATCGACATCGTGGCCCAGCGGGGCAACAGCGGCGACGCCAGCCTGGTGTACGCGATCAAGCCGCCCAAGGGCGAGGACGCGCTGCGCGACGCCCTGGACAAGACCAGCTACGTCGGCCCGGCCCCCGTGCCGTTCACCGACTACGTCGAGTCGGTGATGGCGCAGACCATCAGGCGGCTCGTGGTGACCCGGCGCAGCATCAGACGGGCGTTCGAGGACCTGATCATTTCAGACGAGGCGTTCAACGAGATCGGGCCCGCGATCAACTCGGCGCAGAGCATCTTCTTCTTCGGCTACCCGGGCAACGGGAAGACCAGCGTCGCGGAGCGCATCACCCGGCTCATGGGCGACGCCATTTACATCCCGCACGCGGTGGAGACGAACGGGCAGGTCATCAAGCTGTACGACCCGATCCAGCACACCCCGCTCTTCAACGCCGAGGAAGGCGCCGACGTCACGGAAACGGTCATCAAGCGCGGCACCCAGTTCGACCAGCGGTTCATCCGCGTGAAGCGGCCGACCATCGTGGTCGGCGGCGAGCTGACGATGCCGATGCTGGACCTCAAGTACAACGAAGTCGGCCGGTACTACGAGGCCCCGCTGCAGATGAAGGCGAACGGCGGCATCTTCATGATCGACGACTTCGGGCGCCAGCAGGTGCGCGCGATGGACCTGCTGAACCGGTGGATCGTGCCGCTGGAGAAGAAGTACGACTACCTGAACACGGTCACCGGAACGAAGGTGGAGGTGCCGTTCGACCAGTTGCTCATCTTCAGCACGAACCTGGACCCGTCCCAGCTCGCGGACGAGGCGTTCCTGCGGCGCATCAAGTTCAAGATCGAGATCCGCGACCCGGACGAGGCGCAGTACCGGCGCATCTGGGAGTTGGTGTGCAAGGGGAGGCGGGTGGAGTTCGACGAGCGGGGGGTGGAGTACCTGATCCAGAAGTGGTACCGGCCGCACAACCGCCCGTTCCGCATGTGCCAGCCGCGCGACCTGCTGGACCAGATGATGAGCATCGCGAAGTACAACATGGAGCGCGTCAACTTCAGCCCGGACCTGATCGACGCCGCGTGCGCCACGTACTTCATCAGCGCCCAGAAGAAGGACTTCGGGGCCAAAGTGCGGATGGAGTAGTGGCGCGGCCGAACGGCGGCGGCGGGTCATCAAATGCCCGCCGCCCAACCCGCGTTCCCCGGCGGCATTTGGCATCCGAAGAACACGGTCGCGCCCGCG
>JBJSXS010000962.1:0-11792 GCA_046086545.1 Gemmata sp. | reverse complement strand
GTTGTCGGCGGGCGGGTGGACCCCGGGTCTACTGAGAAATGCTTGTTTCTCACCGGCCGTCTAAAGCTGGCTGTTCCCCAGGAGACCGCCCCCATGTTCCAGTTCGATCACCTGACGGTGCCCGACATCCGCACCGCTCTCCCGGGGCCGCAGGGCGCGGAGCTGCTCGCTCGTGACAAGCTGTACGTGTCGCCGTCGTACACGCCGGTGTACCCGCTGTTCGTGGACGCCGGGAGCGGGGCCGTCATTCGCGACGTGGACGGGAACCTGTTCCTCGACTTCACCGCCGGAATCGCGGTCACGAACACCGGGCACTGTCACCCGGACGTGGTCGCGGCGATTCAGGATCAGGCCGCGAAGCTGCTCCACATGAGCGGCACCGACTTCTACTACCGCCCGCAGATCGACCTCGCGGAGCGGCTCGCGAAGGTCGCGCCCGGCCCGACGCCCAAGAAGGTGTTCTTCGCCAACAGCGGCGCCGAAGCCATCGAGGGGGCGCTGAAGCTCGCGCGCTGGCACACCCAGCGCAACCGCGTGGTCGCGTTCTTCGGCGCGTTTCACGGGCGCACCTACGGCGCGATGTCCCTGAGCGGCTCGAAGCTCGTTCATCGCCGCGGGTTCTCGCCGCTGGTGCCGGACATTCACCACGTGCCGTTCCCGCGCGAGTGCCCCGAGGGCGGAACGTGCGCGGGCGCGTGCAGGCTCATCGCGGACATCGAGGACACCATCTTCCGCCGCACCGCGCCGCCGGAAGAAGTGGCCGCCGTCTTCGTTGAGCCGATTCAGGGCGAGGGCGGCTACCACCCGATCCCGAGGGGGTGCATGCCCGCGCTTCGCGCGCTGTGCGACAAACACGGTATTCTGCTCGTTGTCGATGAAGTCCAATCGGGGATGGGGCGCACCGGGAAGATGTTCGCGGTGGAGCACTACGGCGTCGAGCCGGACATCATTTGCTCCGCGAAGGGCATCGCGTCGGGAATGCCGCTCGGCGCGATCATCGCGAAGGCCGACGTGATGGACTGGCCCCCCGGGAGCCACGCGAGCACGTTCGGCGGCAACCCGGCGAGCTGCCGGGCCGCGCTCGCCACCATCGAGTTGCTCGAGCGGGAGTACATGGCGAACGCGACCGCCCGCGGCGAGCAGCTCCGCGGCGGTTTGCGCGAGCTGGCGACCCGGCACCCCGAGCTGACCGGCGTTCGCGGGATCGGGCTGATGACCGCGGCCGATCTCCCGTCCGGCGCGGCGCGCGAGCAGGTGATCCAGACCGCGTTCCGCCGCGGGCTGCTGCTGCTCGGGTGCGGCGAGAGCGCGATCCGGTTCTGCCCGCCGCTGTGCGTCTCCGCGGCGCAGGTCGATACGGCGCTCACCGTTCTCGACGGCGCGCTGAGCGCCGCGGCCCAGGTCGCGGTCGGCGCCTGAAGGGCGGCGCGGCTCCGCCGATCCCGCGTTCACCGCCGGGCGCTCTGGTATCCCGCACGCGAAGTAGTCACAATGGGTGCGGACCGGCGCACGCGGGAGGAGCCATGTACCGGCTTGGCCTTGTGTTCGTGTGTCTGCTCGGCGGCGGCGCGGCGCGGGCCGCGTCGCCCAACCCCGCCGACCTCGAAGCCACCCCCGAAGTTCAGGTCAAAGCCCGGGCGCTCGTGCGCCAGCTCGGGAGCGCGGACTTCGCCGAGCGCGAAGAGGCCGCGGAGCGGCTCGCGAAGCTCGGCCGGTTCGCGCGCCCGGCCCTCACCGCCGGCGCCACCTCGCACCCCGATCCCGAAATTCGGTTCCGGTGCAACCAGCTGCTGCCGCGGGCCGCGAACCTCGACCGCACGGCGAAGCTCGAGACCTTTCTGGCCGACACGAAGGGCGAGTACGAGCACAACCTGCCCGCGTGGAACCGGTTCCGCGCCGCGGTCGGGCACGAGTGGGACGTGCTCGGGTACCGGATCTGGACGAACCGCGAGCTCGACGCCGCGGCCCGCAAGGTGTTCACCGACCTCGTGTCCACCGAGGCGAACCGCAAGCTGCTGATGCTGGCGGACGGCTCGCGCGTGTACCTGAGCGACGCGGTGGTGTGGCGCCGCCAGGAGCTGTACGACCAGCGGGACGCGCGCGACGAGATCGCCCGCACCGACCTGCTGACGCTCGACGACGTGACCGCGCTGCTGTTCGCGGAAAGTCTGGTGGGGTCGAGCTACGTCTCCGGGCGCCGCACGTCCGCGTCGTCGCTCTTGAGCGGGTGCGGGTTCTACGCCGCGGCGCGCAAGGGCGACGCCAGGGCGAAGGTGCTGCGCGCGGTCGCGGGCGCGTGGCTCGACTCGCGCAACGAGGCCCGCGAGATGTACTCGGGCATCGGCATCGCCACCGGCCTCGACCTGCCCGAGCACGCGTGCGCGCTCGCGGCCCGGATGCTCACCACACCCGCCATCGCCCCGGCGTGGCGCACCCGCGGGGTCGGCCACCTGTCCTCTTACGGGTCGCGCAAGCACGTCAACTTGCTCGACCCGGCGCTGGCCGACACGTTCGTGGTGTACGCGATCCCGCGGCCCGCCCCGGTCGGCGAGCCGGAGCCGGTCCCGTACCAGGTCCAGGTGCGCGACGTGGCGCTCGGCCTCGCGCTGCACCTCACCGAGCAGAAGCCCGAAGACTACGGGTTCGTGGACCTGTACGGCGCCGGCGCCGGGCCGGAGCAGCGCCGCCCCTTCTCGTACGCGCGGCACTACTTCCCCGACGGCGCGACGCGCACGGCGGCGCTCGAGAAGTGGGCCAAGTGGCGCAAGGCGAACCCGGGGTGAGGCGGCACAGCCCGCGTTCGCAGTTTGACCCGCGGCCGCCCCGGACTTAGAACCTCTCCGGGCGCCATCCGCGCCCGGAGGGCACGCGATGAGGACGGTTCTGGTCACCGGCGGGTGCGGGTTCATCGGGTCCAACTTCGTGCGGCACCTGCTCGCGACCGACGCGGCCGTGCGCGTCGTGAACCTCGACGCGCTCACTTACGCCGGCAACCTCGCGAACCTGTCGGACCTCGCGAACCACCCGCGGTACACGTTCATCAAGGGCGACATCACCTCGCGCGACGACGTGCGCGGCGCGGCGGGCCGCGGGGCGACCGACGTCATCAACTTCGCGGCCGAGAGCCACGTAGACCGCAGCATACAGGACAGCGGGCCGTTCGTGCGCACGAACGTGATCGGCACGCAGGTGCTCCTCGACGCAGCGCGCGAGTTCGGCGTCGCGAAGTACGTCCAAGTTTCGACGGACGAGGTGTACGGGTCGCTCGGCCCGACCGGCCTGTTCACGGAGGAGACGCCGCTGCACCCGAACAGCCCGTACTCCGCGAGCAAGGCCGGCGGCGACCTGCTCGTGCAGGCGTACCAGCACACGTTCGGGCTCCACACGGTCGTCACGCGGTGCTCGAACAACTACGGGCCGTACCAGTTCCCCGAGAAGCTGATCCCGCACTTCATCGCGAAGTTGCTCCGCAACGAGAAGGTGCCGGTGTACGGCGACGGGCTCCAGGTTCGCGACTGGATCCACGTGCGCGACCACTGCCGCGGGATCGAGGCCGCATGGCGCAACGGGAAGTCCGGCGAGGTGTACAACTTCGGTGGCAAGTGCGAGCGGCCCAACATCGCACTCACGAAGGAGTTGCTGAAACTGCTGGGTAAACCCGAGTCACTGATCGAGTACGTGCAGGACCGGCCCGGGCACGACCGCCGGTACGCCATCGACTGCGCGAAGGCCGAGCGCGAACTCGGGTGGGCGCCGCAGGAAACCTTCGGGGCCGGGCTGCGCGAAACGGTCGACTGGTACCGGGCGAACGCCGCGTGGGTCGCGGCCATCAGCAGCAAGGAGTACCTGAGCTACTACGCCAAGCAGTACGGCGCGTAGGCCGCGGTTCCGAACAGCGGACACTGCCCGTGGAGGACGAACAGAGAGCCGGAACGAAGATGCCGTTGATTCCCGTTCGTCGCTCACCGGCACTCGCCCCTGACACCGACCCCCATCATCAGACCAGCCCGTGGTGCCCGAGGTGCCGCTCGGCGTCGAGGGCGGCCATGCACCCGGTGCCGGCGGCGCTCACCGCCTGGCGGTAGTAGTCGTCGGCCACGTCCCCGGCCGCGAACACCCCGTCCACGCTCGTGTAGGTGCGGGCCGGCGTCGTCCACTTGATGTAACCGGTTTCGGTCAGCGCCACCTGGCCGCCCAGGAACCCGACGTTCGGCGTGTGCCCGATTGCGAGGAACAGCCCCGACGCCGGCAGCTCCTCCTTCGCCCCGGTCCTGTTGTTCCTCACGCGGACCGCGGTCACGCCGCGCTTGTCGTCGCCGATCACCTCGTCCACTTCCGTGTGCCACCTGATGTCGATCTTCGGGTTGGCCGCCGCGCGGTCGGCCATCACCTTGCTGGCCCGCAGCACGTCGCGCCGCACCAGCAGGTGAACCTTGCTGCCGAACTTGGTCAGGTACCCGGCCTCCTCGACCGCCGTGTCGCCGCCCCCCACCACGACGATGGGCTGGTTCTTGAACCGCGGCAGGAACCCGTCGCACACGGCGCACGCGGACACGCCCCTGTTCTTGTACCTGTCCTCGCTCGGCAGCCCGAGGTAGTTCGCGCGGGCGCCCGTCGCGACGATGACCGTGTGCGCCTCGACCGTCTTGTTGTCGTGCGTCGTGAGGGTGAACGGGTGCCGCTTGAAGTCCACCGACACCACGTCCTTCGACTCGACGCGGGTGCCGAAGTTCTTGGCCTGCTGGCGCATGAGGGCGACCAGTTCCGGCCCGTTGATGCCGTGCGTCGGCTGCGGCTCGTCGTTCGCGACCCAGTACGGGAAGTCCGGGTCGTCGGCCTTCAGCGCGGTCTTGAGGTACTGCCGGGTGTCGCCGGCGGGCCACGACGGGAAGTTCTCCACCTCCGTCGTCAGCGCGAGTTGGCCGAGCGGCATGGTGCCGTTGACGCGGTTCTTGTCGTCGTAGGGGTTGCCCTCGAACACGAGCGGCTTGAGTGTCGCGCGGGCCGCGTAGATGGCGGCCGTCCACGCGGCCGGGCCGGAACCGATGATGACGACGTTTTCTGCCATTTGGTGTATGGTGTTTGGTGTTTCGTGCCTGGCCCGCATTGGGTTCGGGTCATTCTAGTCGGCCGCGCCAACCTGTCTGGATCGGCGGCACCGTGGCGTCCCATCGGCGGCCGCCGGTGTGGAAGGAACCGGGGCGAAATACTAAACACTAAACACAGAACACGAAACACCAAAAACTCCCACGATGCACGAGCGCCTGACACACTTTCGCGAGATCCTGCGGTACGTCCCCCGGTTCCGCGACCGGCTGTTCGTCATCGCGCTCGACGGCGCCGTCGTCGAGGACGACAACTTCCCGAACCTGCTGCTCGACATCGCGCTGCTCCGCAGCCTGAGCATTCAGGTCGCGCTGGTCCACGGGGCGGCCCACCAGGTGAAGCGGTACGCGGACCTCGTACACGTGACGCCGTCGGACCTCGACGGCACCGGGATCACGAACCGCGAGACGCTCAACGTGGCGATCAGCGCGGCCAACCGCGTGACGCACGAGATTCTGGAGGGGCTGTCGGCCAACGACCTGAAGGCCGCGTGCCCGAACGCGGTGGTCGCCCACCCGGCGGGCATCCTGGGGGGCGTCGACCACCTGTTCACCGGGCGCGTCGAGCGCGTGGACGCGGGGCTGCTCCACACGCTGCTCGAGCACGGCATCGTGCCCGTGATCCCGCCCATCGGGATCGACGGCGCCGGCGCGTCGTACCGGCTCAACTCGGACTCGGTCGCGGTCGAGGTGGCGAAGGCGCTCAAGGCGGTGAAGCTGGTGTACCTGAACACCGAGGGCGGGGTGTCCGACGGGACCGGCGTGATTCGACAGATGGACGTGCAGGAGGCCGACGCGTTCCTGCGGCGCACCCGGGCCGAGCTGCCGCCGGGCGCCACGGTCAAGCTCACCAAGCTCGCGCACGCCGCCCGCGCGTGCAAGGAGGGCGTCGAGCGCGTTCACATCATCGACGGCCGCGAGCAGGAGGGGTTGCTCGGCGAGGTGTTCTCCAACGAGGGCATCGGCACGCTGGTCCACGCGAGTGAGTACCAGGCCATCCGCCCGGCGCAGAAGAAGGACGTGCGAGCCGTCTACAACCTGATCCAGCAGGGCGCGCAGAACGACGAACTGGTGAAGCGCACGCGGGCCGAGTTGGAGAAGGTGATCGGGGACTACTTCGTGTTCGAAGTGGACCGGAACGCGGTCGCGTGCGCGGCCCTGCACGTGTACCCCGAGCAGAACATGGCGGAGCTGGCGAGCGTGTTCGTAGACGCGCGGTACGAGAACAAGGGGATCGGCGCGAAGCTCATCCAGTACACCGAGAGCGAGGCCCGCAAGCGGAAGATCGCCAAGCTGTTCTGCCTCTCCACGCAGGCCATCAACTACTTCATCCAGAAGGGCGGGTACACGCCCGGCACGCCCGACGACCTGCCCGCGGCCCGCCGCGAGAAGTACGACCTGAACAAGCGCAACTCGCAGGTGCTCGTCAAGCCGTTGGTGTAGCTCACGGCCGGCGGGAACTGGGCAACCTGTTACGATTGCGCCGCGATTGGCGCCTTCCGCACTTTCGCTAAACCCCTTTCCTTCCACATCTTAACTGACCTCAGCCGATACCCCCACCATGCACACTGCGAGGGGTAATCCGATGGCCACCTTCTATCTGCTTCCGCCGCGCGAGTGCCTGGACCGCGCGGTGACCGACCTGTGCGCGAAGCTGCTCCCCGGGCTGCCGCTCCCGGCCGACGCGTGGGGGGCGTTCGCGGAACACCTGGCCGCAGCCGGTGGGTGGGCCGGCAACGTGTTTCTCGTCCCGCGCGACGAGTTGCCCGACGGCGCCCCGGGGGGGGCACTCGCGGACTGCTACGGCGCGGAACCGGGCGACCGCGTGGTGGAAGTGAGCCTGGCGCGGCCGTCCCGGGAGTGGGCCGTGGCGCAACCCGACATTTCCGGGGCCGGCGCGGCGCGATAGGATGAGGGCACCGCAGCGCCGTTCCGCGCGCCGCGCTCACCGGAAGCACCCGTCACCCATGACCGACCCCAACAACAGTAACGACGACTGGGCCGACCTGGCCCGCGAGTTCGCGCTCGACAAGCCGGCCGCCCCGGCGCCGGTCGACCCCGACGACCGCGAGGAGCGGGCCGGGGCGGGCGAGCCGCACACCGAGGAACTTGAAGCCGAGGCGGCCGAGACCACCGACGGCCCCGAGGAGGGCGACGAGGCCGGCGATGCGAGCCCGGGCGAGAGCGGCGCCGAGTGCGAAGGCGGCACCGGCCGCAAGCGCCGCCGCCGCCGCCGCCGCCGCCGCAAGGGCGGCGCGCCGGGCGAGGCCCCGGCCGCGGGCACCGCCGCGGCCGGCGACGACGAGGGCGAGGCAGAGGGCTCGGCCGAAGAGGTGCCCGACGTCGAGCCGGCCGCAGAGGCCGATGACTTCGCCGCCCCCGCGGGCGACGAGGGCGACGACTTCGAGCCCGAACCGGCCCCGCTGGCCGCAGAGGAGGACACCGCCAGCGAGGCGCTGCGCGAGCTGATCGCCACCTGGAACGTGCCGTCCTGGGACAGCATCGTCAGCGGCCTGTACCGCCCGAACTAGGGGGCGGTCCGCGGTCCGCGGTCCTCGGGCGGCGACCGGGTCTCAGTGACAGACGTCGTCCCGAGAGCTCGTCCGGCTGACCACCGACCGCAGCCCACTCACCACCAGGTGCGAAATGGCCGACGCGATCATCGACGTGGTGGGCACCGACGAGCTGCCGCTGATCGTCGAGATGTACAACCAGATCTTCCGGCCGGCGAAGACCATCGACGCGCTCCGCCGCCGGTACCAGGGGCGGCACAACGTGCTGCAACTGGTCGCGCGCGTGAAGGGCAAACCGGCCGGGTTCTTCCTGGGGTTCGAGCTGAAGCCGGACACGTTCTTCGCGTGGTTCTACGGCGTCCTGCCCGACGCCCGCCGCATGAGCATCGGGTCGCAGCTCATGGAGGCCGCGCAGGGCTGGGCCGCGCAGCACGGGTACGAAACCATCCGGCTGGAGTGCCACAACTCCCACCGGCCGATGCTGCACCTGGCCATCGAGCTGGGGTACGACATCGTGGGCCTGCACTGGGACGCCGACCGCGGCGACAACCTCATCATGTTCGAGAAGGCGCTGACGGGCGAGCGCTAGGGGCCGGGGTTACGGGCGCGGGCCGGGAACCGGGCCGTGCGACCGCGGTCGTGCGGCCTTTACATTTCCTTCTCTCCGCCGCGGACTGTAATCTGTCCTCTGGCCCTTGCTCTCCGTTTCGGGTGCCTCATGCGCGGCGTCGTGACTGTCATCCTGGCCGGGGGCCGGGGCACCCGGCTCGAGCCGCTCACGCGGGACCGCGCCAAGCCCGCCGTGCCGTTCGGCGGGCTGTACCGCATCGTCGACTTCACCCTGTCCAACTGCATCAACAGCGGGCTGCGCCGCGTCATGGTGCTCACCCAGTTCAAGTCGCGCAGCCTGGACCGGCACATCCGCCTGGGGTGGAACTTCCTGAGCACCGAGCTGGGCGAGGGCGTCGAGGTGCTGCCGCCGCAGCAGCGCATCGACGAGACGTGGTACAAGGGCACCGCCGACGCCATCTACCAGAACATCTACTCGCTCGAGCGCGAGCAGGCCGAGCACGTGCTGATCCTGGCCGGCGACCACATCTACAAGATGGACTACGGGCACATGATCCGGGCGCACGTCGAGCGCAAGGCCGACGTGACGATCGGGTGCATCCCCGTGCCTCTCGACGAGGTGAGGCACTTCGGCGTCATGCAGACCGCGGCCGACGACCGGGTGGTGAACTTCCTGGAGAAGCCGAAGACGGCCCCGCCGATGCCCGGCGACGCGCACCACGCGCTCGGGTCGATGGGCATCTACGTGTTCAAGACGCGGTTGCTGTTCGAGCTGCTGTGCCAGGACGCGGCCACCGCCGGGAGCGACCACGACTTCGGCAAGAACATCATCCCGCACATGATCGAGGCCGGGCACAAGGTGGTCGCGCACCGGTTCCAGGACCAGAACCGCAAGGCGGTGCCGTACTGGCGCGACGTGGGCACGCTGGACGCGTACTACCAGGCGAACATGGACCTGGTGGCGGTCGAGCCGGTGCTCAACATGTACGACGCGGCGTGGCCCATCCGCACGCTCCAGCCGCAGCTGCCGCCGCCCAAGTTCGTGTTCACCGGCGAGGGCCCGGCCGGGCACGCGCGCCGCGGCGAGGCGCTGGACAGCATCGTGTGCGCCGGCAGCATCGTCTCCGGCGGGCACGTGCGGCGCAGCATCCTGTCCCCGCGCGTGCGGGTGAACAGCTACGCGGTCGTGGAGGACTCGATCCTGCTCGACGGCGTGGACGTGGGCCGGTACTGCCGGGTGCGCAAGGCGATCATCGACAAGGAGGTGAAACTGCCGCCGTACACCGTGATCGGGCACGACGCCGAGTTCGACCGGCGCCGCGGGTTCGCGGTCACGGACGCCGGGGTCGTGGTGGTGTCGAAGGCGGAGCCGCCCGAGACGTTTCAGGCGCCCAACCCGTTGCCCGGCTGACCGGTTCGCGGGCGCGGCCGCCCGGTAATCTCTCACTCTTCAGGTGCCCCATGACCCGCTCCGCTCTGCTCGCGCTCCCGCTCGTGGCCCTCGCACTGTCCGCCGCCGGCGCGGACGAGCCGAAAGGGGAGAAGGTGAAGTACACCGTGTACGACGGGTACTTCGAGAAGAACAGCTCGGGCCTCAAGGGGGACGCGACGTACACCGCGCTGACCGGCAAGGAGGGGTTCGAGAAGGTGTTCGCGCTGCGCCCGCCGCTGATGGGCGGGAAGAAGGTGACCGCGGTGCCGGCCGACGCGTTCGACAAGCAGTTCGCCGCGGTGGTCATCAAGCGCGGGCCGGCGGTCACCACCTACCGGGTCGAGGCGGTGACGCTCGACAAGGACGGCACGCTGTACGTGCAGTACAAGGCGGACGCGGGCCCGGCCGGCACCGCGACGTTCGCCAGCCCGCTCATCGTCACCGCCCCTAAGGAGGGCGCGAAGAGGGTGGCGTTCGTCGAGAACGGCAAAGCCGCCGGCAGTGCCGAGGTGAAGTGACCGGGCGGACCCCGCCCGGGCGGCCGCGTACGAACCGCGGTCGGGCTACCCCCGCCCGGGCGGGCGGGGGCCGTCCCGGAGCCGCTCCCACAGGAGCAGCGACGTGACGGTCTTCGCGTCGCGGATGGTCCCGTTCAGGCACATCCGGACCGCGTCCGCGAGCGGCACGGTCACCGGCTCGAGCTGCTCGTCGGGTTCGGGGCGCGCGGGGCCGGGCGTCAGCCCCTCGGCGATGAACAGGTGCAGCTTTTCGTCCAGCACGCCGGGCGAGGCGTAAATGAACCCCAGGCCCCGCCACCGGGCCGCGGTGTAGCCGGTCTCTTCCAGCAGCTCGCGCCGCGCGCACGCTTCGAGCGGCTCGTTCGGCTCGACGGTGCCCGCGGGCACCTCCCACAGCGTCTCCCCGATCACGAACCGGAAGTTCTTCAGCAGCACTATGTGGTCGGCGTCGAGCACTGGCAGGATCACGACCGCGCCGGGGTGCCGAATCGCGTCGCGCCTGATGACGCGCCCGTCGGCCGTTTCGAGGGTGTTCACCTCGACCCGGATGCGGCGGCCCACGTGAACGGTTTCGACGGACATCGTTCCCTCCGGTAGTGTTCCGAGTTCCAGAGTTCCAGGTTCCAGGTTCAAAAGCACGACGGCAAGGGGGTGTACTCAACTTGGAGCCCGGAACTCTGGAACTCGGAACCCCCTAGCTGGTAGATTAACAGTCGGCCGCGGGCAACCCGCTCGCGGGGCGAGCGAGTGCGTCGATGCGCGATCCGATGAGCTGGTCGGTCCCGGTGCTCCGGGCGTTCGGGATCCGGGTCCGCGTCCACATCTTCTTCCTCGTCATCGCCATCGGGCTGTTCCTCCGGCAACTGAGCCTGCCCCAGTACGACAACGTCTGGTGGCTGGACAAGTTGCTGCTGACGGTGGTGGTGCTGTTCGTGAGCGTGCTGCTGCACGAGTTCGGGCACTGCTTCGGGGCGCGGTACGTGGGCGGCGACGCGCGCGAGATCCTGATGTGGCCGCTGGGCGGGCTGGCGTACACCGAGATCCCGCACCGCTGGCCGGCGCTGTTCGTCACGGTCGCGGCCGGCCCGGCGGTGAACGCGCTCGTCTGCGTCGCGTGCGCGGCCGCGATGCTGGCCGCCGGGTTCGCCCCGAGCCTCACGTTCGCCGACCCGCACCGCACCGAGATGGCCAACTTCCGTGACGGCCGCACCTACAGCAGCGTGTACACCGCCAAGCTGTACAGGCCGGGCACGAGCCAGGAGCCGGACTACCGCGAGTTCGTGAAGAAGCAGGAGGAGTACGAGCGCCAGACGAACGCGCGGTTCCCCAAGCCGGTGGACACCGCCGAGTACGAGCGGGCGGCGACCGCGATGGGCTACGAGCGGGCCGTGCTGCCCGGGTGGGTGGTGTGGGCGTACCGCATCTTCTACATGAACTGGCTTCTGTTCCTGTTCAACCTGCTGCCCGCGTACCCCCTGGACGGGGGGCAGCTGCTGCAAGCGGCGGTGTGGGCGCGAACCGACCACCGCCGCGGGGTTGTCGTTGCCGCGTACACCGGGTTCGCGTTCGCGGTGCTGTTCCTGGTCGCGTCCATCGCGTGGAACGAGGCGCTGTTCCTGGGCCTGGCGCTGTTCATGCTGTACGCCGCGTCGAT
>JBJSXS010000961.1:0-7543 GCA_046086545.1 Gemmata sp. | reverse complement strand
CCTCACCGGCGAGGGCGCGGACGAGTGGCTCGCCGGGTACTCGTGGTTCAAGATCCGGAAGCTGGTCGGGTGGATGGACAAGATCCCGGGGGTGCCCCTCGGGTACGCGGTCCGGCAGTTCTTCCAGATGCTCAGCGGCTCGCCGCGGTTCCCGTACGCGGCGTACCAGAACACGCAGCGGCAGATGGGCGGCTCGAACGGCTGGTTCGACGTGTACGGGCTGCTCAGCACCAACAAGCTGCGGTTCTTCACCGGGGCCGCGCGGGACGCGGTGGTCGGCAAGTCGGCCCTCGACGACCTCGACGTGTCGCCGGACCTGTACCGGTGGCACCCGTTCAACCGGCAGATGTACTTCGGCGCGCGCGTCATGCTCCCGGGGCACCTGCTCGCGTCCAAGGGGGACCGCATCGCGATGCACTCGTCCGTCGAGACGCGGTACGCGTTCCTCGACGAGGACGTGATCGCGTACATGTCGAAGCTCCACCCGCGGTGGAAGCTCCGCGGCGTGACCAACGACAAGTTCGTCGAGCGCAAGGTGGCCGAGCGGTGGCTCCCGAAGGACGTGGCGTGGCGGAAGAAGATGATGTTCCGCGCCCCGATGGACAGCTGGAAGGCGGTCAACCGCGAAGCCCGGGCGGGCGCCGGGCAGACGTGGATCGATCAGGTGCTGGCGCCCGAGTCGGTGCAGCGGGCCGGGTACTTCGACCCGACTGCGGTGGCGGCCGCGCGGCAGCGGCTCGCGGGGCCCGGCCGGGGGCTGGCGCGCCTGAGCCTGGAGATGGGCCTGACCGGCGTCTTGGCGACCCAACTGTGGCACCACCTGTACCTCGACGGCTCGCTGTGCGACCTCCCGTCGAAAGTCGCGAAGCCCTGACGCGGTGCGGCCCCGCCCGGGACCGCCGCCGGAACGGCCGACCGCTTTCGACCTCACGACCCCCGACCGCCGACTATGTCGTATGCCCTCCAAACCCTGTGGCACGAGCGTCAGCGGTACGCGTCCGGCGTGCTGGCGGTGACGTTCTCGGCCGTGCTGATCGCGCTGCAGTGCGGGCTGCTGCTCGGGCTGTTCAAGATCACCTCGATCCCGGTGGACAACACCACCGCGGACCTGTGGGTCGGGTCGCAGGAGGTGCCCAGCGTGGACCTGGGCAAGCCGATCCCGACCAGCTACCTGTCGCGCGTGGCGGGCACGCCCGGGGTCACGTCGGTCGAACTGTACATCGCCAACTTCGCGAACTTCACCAAGCCCGAGGGCGGCACCGAGCTGTGCTACCTACTGGGGTTCAACCTGAACAACGGTGCGGCGGGCATCCCCGTGGTTCTGACCGCCGAGCAGCGCGAACTGCTGACCATGCCCAACGCGGTCATCGTGGACGAGTCGGACCTGAAGCGGCTGGGCGTTCAGAAGGGCGGGCGGGCGAAGATCAACGGCAAGGAGGTGACCGTGGTCGACACGGTGCGCGGGCTGAAGAGCCTGGCCGCGCCGTGGACCCTGTGCAGCGAGTACACCGCCCGGCACCTGCTCGGGTTTCTCGTGCCCGCCGACCACGCGACGTACCTGCTGGCCCGGACCGAGTCGCCCCAGCGCGCCGCGGAGATCGCGAGCGAGCTGCGGTCGCAGTACAGTACCGAAATGGGCGCCTACACGTCCGGGGACTTTTCGCTGCGGTCCCGCAAGTACTGGCTGTTCCGCACCAAGGCCGGTATCGCCATCGGGTACGCGGCCCTGCTCGGCCTGGTGGTCGGGGCCGTCATCACCGCGCAGACCCTGTACTCGGCGACGGCCGCCAACGCGAAGGAGTTCGCCATCCTGCTGGCGCTGGGCGTGCCGCGGTGGCGCATCTCGCTCATGGTGATCGCGCAGTCGTTCTGGGTGGGCGTCATCGGGGTGGCGCTGTCGTACCCGGTGTGCCAGGCGCTGAAGGCCGCGGCCAAGCAGGTGGGCGCCGACGTGGACCTGCGGTGGGAGGTGATGCTCGGGGCCGCCACCGTGACCGTCGGCATGGCCCTGCTGTCGGGCCTGTGGGCCTTGCGCAGCGTGCGCCAGATCGAGCCCATGTCGCTGTTGCGCTGACAGCGCACGACCCGGTCGGCCGCGAGCCAGAGGCGAGCGCGAAATGAGCGGAGAGGACAACATGGCGTGGGCCGGGAGCAGCACGACGCCGAGCCTCAAGGGCGTGCGGCTGGTGCGCACCTTCGGCGACGGCACCGCGCGGCGCGCGGCGCTGCAGGCGGTGTCCATCGACCTGTACCCGGGCCAGATCGCGCTCCTGATGGGCCCGTCCGGCAGCGGCAAGTCCACGCTGCTCGCCGTCCTGTCGGGCCTGCTCGAGCCCGACAGCGGGCAGGTGCTGGCCGACGACGACGGGCGCCTGTGCGACGTGTGGCAGATGACCGCCAAGGGGCGCGAGCAGTACCGGCAGAAGCACACCGGGTTCATCTTCCAGGGGTACAATTTGTTCCCGGCCCTCACCGCGCGGCAGCAACTGGAGATCGTGCTCAGGTGGGGCGAGGGGGCCACCGCCGCCGACGCGCGGCACCGGGCCGACGAGATGCTGGACCGGCTCGGGCTGGGCAAGAGCAAGCACAAGAAGCCGGCGCAACTGTCCGGCGGGGAGAAGCAGCGGGTCGCCATCGGGCGCGCGCTCGTCAAGAACCCGAGCTTCATGTTCGCCGACGAGCCGACCAGCGCGCTGGACTGGGAGAACGGGCAGAAGGTGATCGAGCTGCTCCGCGACGCGGCCCACTCCCGCGGCGCGTCGGTGCTGTGCGTGTCGCACGACCACCGCATCCTGCCGTTCGTGGACGTGTACTACCACCTGGACGACGGCCGCCTCGAGCGCCGGGAGCTGCCGCACGAGTGAGGAGCGGTCGCGGGCTGCTGTTCGGTTCCCGGCGAAGAGCGGCGGGGCACGCGAGAGGGGCTGGGGCCGCGCACCCGGTGCGAGCGGACCACTGACCACTGACCACTGACCACTGTCCACTGTTTAAGGAGGCGCCCATGTGGCTTCGCAAGATGCGGCCGGTGCTGATCGTGATCGGGCTGGGGCTGGCCATCGGCAGCCTCGTGGGCGCCCGCGCGCTGACCCACGGCAGCAACGCGGACGCGTCCGGCGCGAAGGGCGCCGCCGCGCCGCCGCGTGCCGCCGGCGGGCCGATCGTGCTGGGCACCGTGGACACCAACCCGCCGCCCGTGTCTTACGGCCTGCCCCCGGTGCTCCAGTCGGGCGCCGTCCTCAAGGTGTCCGTCAAGGACGGCGAAGAGGTGAGGGCCGGGCAGGAGCTCTACTCGTTCGACGCCACCATCCAGCAGAAGGACCTGGAGCGTGCGAGGGCCGCCGTCGCCTACGCCGCGACGAAGGTGAAGCAGGCCGAGGAACTCGCCAAACAGCACAAGTCCACCATCGAGTTCACGCGCGACTCGGCGCTGAAGAACGCGGAGCGCAAGGTGAGCCTCGCCGACGCGTACTACAAACTCGTCCGCGAGACGCTCACCAAGGGGTACCGGATCGAGAAGATTCCCGAGGGCGAGTGGGAGGACAAGCTGAAGATCGATCCGACGCTGTACAAGGCGCGGGTGGACTACGACGCCGCAGTCGGGGAGGTCGACGTGGTGAAGGCCAATCTGAGGCGGCTCGAGGCGGCCGACCCCCAGGTGCAGGTGGCCGAGGCGCAGGCGACCGTCGAGCAGGCCCGGGCCGAGGAGTCGAAGGCGCTGTCGGCGGTCGAGCTGTGCGTGATCAAGGCCAAGACGGCGGGCACCGTCGAGCAGGTGTCGATCAGCCCGGGCACCACGCTCGGCATCGGCACCCGGACCCCGGCGCTGTGGCTCATCCCGGCGGGGCCCCGGGTGGTGCGCGCCGAGGTCGAGGCCGACTTCGCACACCGCATCGGCCCGGACCGGGTCGGCAAGACGGTCACCATCTCCGACCACAGCGACGCGAAGCTGACCTACACCGGCACCGTGCGGCACATCGGCAACACGTTCCTGCTCAAGCGGGCCAGCGCCGAGAACTTCCTGGGCGGCGACACCCGCGTCATCGAGGCCGTGATCGACGTGCCCGACAGCGCGCCCCAGGGCAAGCCGCCGCTCCGCGTCGGTCAGCGGGTGCGGGTGAACCTGGGCCAGTAGCGCGAACGACGAACGACCCACCAGTGGCCCGCCAATGACGCAGGAATGACCAGTACCGAACCGCCAACGACGAAGGAGCCGAGTCGTCCCCTCGTCACCGGCCGGTCACCGGCGGGGTGCTCGTCGTTTCGAGCGTGCCGCGCGATCACGGCCGCGGCGAACAGTTCCTTTCCGCTCGCGTTCCGGCTCCTCAACCCCGCCAGGCGGCGCGCGATGTTCGCGCTGTACGCGTACATGCGGGTCACCGACGACCTCGCGGACGAGCCCGCGCCGCCCGGCCAGAAGCGGCTCGCGCTCGCGGACTGGCGGGCGCGCCTGGCGGCCGCCCTCGAGGGGCGCTTCACGCACCCGGTTCACGCCGCGCTGTGCGACACCGTCGCGCGGTTCGGGGTGCCGGCGCGGTACCTGTTCGACGCCATCGACGGCATGGACACCGATGCCGGCCCGGTGCGCATGGCCGCGTTCGCCGAGCTGTACCCGTACTGCTACCGCGTGGCGTCGGCGGTCGGGCTGGCGTGCGTGCACATCTGGGGGGTGCGACCCGGGGCCACGTTCGCGGAGGCGAACCCCCCGGCCGAGGCCGCGGGCATCGCGTTCCAACTGACGAACATCCTGCGGGACCTGCGCGAGGACCGCGCCCGCGACCGCGTGTACCTCCCGGCGGACGAGCTGGCGCGGTTCGGGTGCCCGCCGGAGGAGTGGGCCGACCCGGCGCGCGAGAGCTTCCGCGCCCTGATGCGGTTCCAGGTGGCCCGCGCCCGCGAGTACTACCGCCGGGGCGCCGCGCTCGTGCCGCTGCTCTCGACCGAGGGGCGCGCGATCTTCCGCGTCATGCACGGCACCTACCAAGGGCTGCTCGACGAGATCGAGCGCCGCGGGTACGACGTGTTCAGCGGCCGCGTGCGGGTGCCGAAGTGGCGCAAGCTGCTCGCGTGCGGCTCCGGGTACCTGGTGAAGTGGGGCTGGTTTTAGGCGAACCCCGCCCGCGAGGGCGGCGGCTGGAGGTGAAATGAACGGGGCCGCAGCCCCCGCCCCCGCGGGCGGGGTTCGCCAGGGCGTGATCGTCGTGGGCGGCGGGCTCGCCGGCCTCGCGGCGGCAGTGGGCCTCGCGGCGCGCGGGCTCCAGGTGACGGTGCTGGAGGCGCGCGGGCGGCTCGGCGGGCGCGCCGGCTCCTTCACCGATCCCGCGAGCGGTCAGATGGTTGACGCGTGCCAGCACGTCAGCATGGGGTGCTGCACGAACCTCGCGCACTTCTTGCGCACCGTCGGCGTGGGCCACCTTCTGGAGCCGCAGCCGAAACTCCACTTCGTCACCCCGGACCGCCGGACCAGCGTGTTCAAGGCGGACCCCTGGCCGGCCCCGCTGCACCTCGCGCGCGCGCTGACCGGCGCGCACTACCTCACGGCCTGCGACAAGCTGCGCGTCGGCTACGGGCTGGCGTGCCTGCTCCGCGCCGGCGAAGACGCGGACCCGCCGCTCTTGCCGTGGCTCGAGAAGCACGGACAGAACCGGCGCACGATCGAGCGGTTCTGGGCCATCGTGCTGACCAGCGCGCTGAACGAGACCATCGACCGCGTGGGGCTCAAGTACGCGCGGAAGGTGTTCCGCGACGGGTTCGTGCGGCACCGCGACGGGTTCACCGTTCACGTGCCCACGGTGCCACTCGGGAGGCTGTACGGCGATGAGCTGCGCGGGTGGCTGACGGCGCGCGGCGTCGAGGTGCGCGAGAACGCAGGCGCGAAACGGTTCGCGTTGTCCCCGGCGGGGGCGCTCGCCGGCGTGGAGCTGCGCGACGGCACTACCGTCGCTGCCGCGTGGTACGTCCTGGCGGTGCCGTTCGACCGCGTCGCGGACCTGCTCCCGGACGAACTCGCGCGCGAGCCGTACTTCGCGAACGCGCAGAGCCTGACCCCGTCGCCGATCACCAGCGTTCACCTGTGGTTCGACCGCCCGACGATGAAACTCCCGCACGCGGTGCTGGTCGAGTGCCTCGGGCAGTGGGTGTTCGACCGGGGCGAGGTGGCCCCCGGGGAGTTCTATCTGCAGGTCGTGGTCAGCGCCGCGCGCGACCTGAAGGGGCTGGGGCGCGAGGAAATCCAGCGGCGCGTCGTGGAAGAGCTCGGGCGGCTGTTCCCGCCGGTCGCGCGCGCGCGCCTGCTGCGCGCGAAGGTGGTGACCGAGCACACCGCGACGTTCAGCGCGGTGCCCGGCGTGGACCGGTGGCGCCCGGGGCAGGCGTCACCGGTGCCGAACCTCGCGGTCGCGGGCGACTGGACCGCGACCGGGTGGCCCGCCACCATGGAGGGCGCGGTGCGAAGCGGCTACCTCGCGGCCGAGGTGATCCTCGCCCGCGCCGGCCAGCCGGCCAAGCTGGTGCAACCCGATCTCGCCTAGCCCCGTCGGGGCCTGACAGCGGGCGGCAGTCCCGTTGACCGCGACCGCCCGGCGCGGGTAAACTCACCCCGTATCAACCTTTACACCCACACTCTCCCGGGTGCGGGCGGGGAGTACAGATGAGCCTGGGCGACGACAGCGAAGACGCGGGCGTGGGGTTCGACACCGCGAAGGGCCGCGACTGGCCCAGCGTGCGGCAGTTCAACGTGTTCCTCTCGAACCGCATGGGCGCGTTGCTCGACCTCGTCCGCCGGTTCGAGCAGACCGACGTGCGGGTCGTGTCGCTGACCGTCATCGAGACGGCCGACTGCGCAATCATCCGGCTGGTGCCGAGCAACTACGAGCGCGGGTACGAGATCCTCACCGCGGCCCGGTTCGCGTTCACCGAGAGCGACCTGATGGTCGTGAAGCTGCCCGACGACGCCCGCCCGCTCTTGACCATCACCAAGGCGCTGCTGAGCGCCGAGATCAACATCTGCTACATGTACCCGCTCCTGATCGGGGTCGGGCCGATGGGCAACACCGCCATCGCGGTGTACGTGGACGACTTCGAGAGCGCCGCCGCCGCGCTCGGCGGGCAGGGGTTCACGCTGTTCACCGAGAACGACCTGAGCGAGTGAGGCGCTGTGTCGGGCGTCACCACGCCATGCAGCACCCGGCGCCGCCGCTCCCGCCGCTCCCGCCGCTGAGGAGCGGCAGGATGCGGCGCTCGAACGGGAGCTTCAGGTAGTCGGCGCGGTCGTACACCACTTTGCCCCGCATGATGGTTTGCGTGACGTGCGTGGTGTGTTCGAACGGGTCTCCGGCGTACAGCACCAGGTCCGCGACCTTCCCGACTTCGATGCTGCCGTAATCCTTCTCGATGCCGAGCAGCCTCGCGGCGTCGACGGTGACGGCGCGCAGGGCGCGTTCCCTGTCCATGCCGGCGGCGACGGCCATCGCGACCTCGTGGCGGAGCACGCGCGTCTTCGGGACGTACCCCTCGACCCCGGTGCAGATCGTAACCGGGACGCCCG
>JBJSXS010000960.1:0-4532 GCA_046086545.1 Gemmata sp. | reverse complement strand
CTGGCCGCCCCGGTGCGCGACCGCCCCGACCCGGCGGCGCTCCAGCAGGTGCTCGCGGCCGTCCCCGAGTTGTGGGTCGAGGACTTCGTGCCCAAGGCGTTCGAGCACCCGTTCGGCATCGCCCAACTGCTCGCGGTACCGGGCGAACCCGCGCTCGCCGCGGTCGCGCGGCTGCACCCGGACGCGGCCCCCGACCCGCGCGAGGAACTCAAGAACCCGAAGCAAACCCTGAGCGTGCGCACCAAAGACGGGCGCACCGTGACGGTGAAGTTCGGCGGCCCCGCGAAGGTCGTCGAGCGCGAGGAGCAGGTCAGCATCCCCGGGCCGATGGGGATGCCCCCGCGGACCATCCCGCGCACGGTCCGCACCGTTCAACGGTACGCGCAAATCGAGGGCAACGCGCAGGTGTTCACGGTGGCCGCCGACAAGCTCGACGGGCTGTTCGCGCAGCCGGGGGCGCTGGTGGACGCGACCGTCGCCCGGTTCGCGGTCGAGGACGTGCAGTCCGTCACGCTCGCAACACCGGGCAAGCCGGTTCTCACTCTGATCAAGAGGAAGGGCAACCTGAAGGCCGACAAGCCGGACGAGAGGCTGGACCGGTGGCTGATCGACCAGACCCCGAACCCGCTGGTCGCGGACGCGGCTCGCGTGAGCGACCTGTTGAACCGCCTGGCAGGGTTCCGGGGCGACCCGACTACCGATCTCTACGGCGCCGACCCGAAGGCGCGCGGCCTCGACCCCGCCGTCGCGACAACGGTCACCATCCGCACGCAAGAGAAGCGCCCCGAGGGCGACCCGGACGCGCCCGTGCGCACGGAGACCCTTTTAGTCGGCGCGCCGGACTACGCGAGCGGCAAGCTGCCGCTGCAACTCGCAGGGTGGCCGCGCGTCTCGCTCGTCGAGGATCGCGTGAGCAGCGGCCCGCCGGGCGCAGACGCGGGCTGGCTGGTGCCGAAGCTGTTCCCCGAGCGCGTCTCGGCGCTGTTCGCGCGCCCGCCCATCGCGTACCGCGGGCGCAAGCTGTTCGACACCGCCGACGCCCGGCTCACCGCGCTGCGGGTCGAAGGGGCCAACGGCTTCGCGCTGAAGCAGGAAAAGGAGACGTGGAAGCTCGCGGCGCCGCTCGCGTCCGACACCGACCCGGCCGCGACCCAGGCGCTGCTCGCGCAGCTGGACAACCTCCAGGCGACCGAGTTCCTCGCGGAGGGCGCCCCGACCCCGGCCGAGTACGGGTTCGAGAAGCCGAAACTCACGCTGCACCTGACGTTCGGCGACAACCGCACGTACAAGCTCGAGGTCGGGGCCGCGCGGCCGGGCAAGCCCGGCGAGGCGTTCGCGCGGCTCGACGGGGGCAACGTGTTCGGCCTCGCCACGGGCGTAAGCGACGCGCTCGCCGCGGGCCCCGTCGGGCTGCTGCCGCTGCAGGTGTGGAACGTGCCGGTGGAGAGGGTCACCGGGTTGGAGGTCACGCGCCCCGACGTGACGGACGGGTCGTTCGCGCTGGCCCGGGACGGGACGAACTGGAAGATGTCCGGGTCGGTCTCGGCCCCGGTCCCGTACCTGAGCGCGCAGCCGATGCTCACGTCCCTCGGCACCCTGGCCGCGGTCAAGTACGAGGCGCTCGCGGCCGCGGACCCCGCCAAGTTCGGGTTCGACAAGCCGTTCGCACGCGTGAAGCTCGCGCACACCGAGAAGGCCGGCGACGCCGAAAAGGGCGTAGCGAAAACGGTCGTCATCGGCGGGGTCACCCCCTCGGGCCAGGAGCGCTACGCGAAGCTGGACGAGCCGACCGCCCCGGTGTTCGTGGTGCCGGCCCCGTACCTGGCGAGCGTGCAGACCTCGCCGCTCAGCCTGCTGGACCGCAGCCTGCTGTTCCTCAACGCGGCGCAAATCGCGAAGGTTCAGATCGACGGCGACGCGGCCGACAAGGCGGTCACGCTCCTGAAAGGCGACAAGGGCAAGTGGTCCGCGGCAGGCGCCACGTTCGCCATCGACGCGCCCGCGGTGACGCAACTCACGCAGGCGCTCGCGCCGCTGCCGGTCGAGCGCATTGCGGCTTACGGCGACAACCTGAAACTGGCCGAGTTCGGGCTGGACAAGCCGGAGTTCACGCTCACCGTCACGCTCGCGGGCGACAAGCCCGAGGCGCACAAGGTGCAGCTGGGCAAGGCCGACCCGCTCGGGGGCCGGTTCGTGCGCGTGAACGACGGCAAGGCGGTGGGCGGGGCGCCCGCCGCCGCGGTGGCGGCCCTCGCGCGCACCAGGCTCGAGTTCGCCGACCGCACGCTGCGCGCCTTCAAACCGGAAGAGCTGCTCGGGCTCGCCCGCTTGAAGGGGAAAGAGGAACTCGAACTCGCGCCGGCCGCGACCGCCGGCTGGGACGTGGTGAAGCCCGCGAAGCAGAAGGCGGACCAGCCGCTCATGGACCAGCTGGCCGAGGCGCTCGGCCAGTTGCGCGCCGAGAAGGTCGCGGCGTTCGGCAAGAAGGAGGACGTGTACAAGGCGTACGGCATCGACCCGCCGGAAGCGACCGTGACGCTCACCATCGGCGAGAAGGCGGAACAGAGGGTGCTGCGCCTGGGTCGGCCCGTCGATCCCGCGAGGCCCGACGGGGACCGCTACTGCGCCGTCGAGGGCGCGGGCGCCGACGCCGCGGTGGGCGTGCTGGGCGGGCCGCTGGCGAACAAGTTGCTCGCCGCCCCGGTGTCGTTCCGCGACCGGGCGATGCTCAAGTTCGTGGACGCCGACCTGCTCGCGTTCGAGCGCGGCGAGCGAAAGGTCACGTTCGCGAAGGTGAACGGCACATGGAAGGTGAAGGCGCCGCTGGCGGCGGACGCGGAGCAGAACGCGCTCGATGACTTGGTCAACGAGCTCGCGAAGCTGCGGGCCGCCGACTGGGCCGCCGGGCCGGGGGCGGACCTCAAGCCGTTCGGCCTCGACAGGCCGGAAGCGACCTGGACGATCACCAACGGCGACAAGGTGGTCGCGACCTTGCTCATCGGCAAGGCGACCGCCGACGGGCGCGTCCACGCGACCACCGGCAACGCGGGCATGGTCGCGCTGCTGGGCAAGGAGCAGTCCGCCAAGGTGCTGGGCGAGTACCGCGTCCGGAAGCCGTGGACGCTGGACGCGTTCCAGGCGGAGGCGATCGAGGTCGCGCGCGGCGACAAGGCGTTCGCGCTCCAGAAGCGCGGCGCCGCGTGGGCCGACCCGGCCGCGCCCAACGACCCCATCAGCGCACCGGCGGTGGCGGAGCTGCTCGGCAGCCTGACCGCACTTCAGGTGGAGCGGTACGCGGTGGACGAGGGCGGCGACCCGAAGCTGTTCGGGCTGGAGAAGCCGGAAGTCACGCTGACCGTGACGCTCAAGGACGGGAGCAAGCGCGCCCTCGCGGTGGGCAACGTGGTGGGCGGGACGGGCGACAAGCAGCGGTACGCGCGGGTGGTGGACAGGGACCGGACCGACGTGGTCGTGCTGTCAGCGGCCGACACCGAGCGGCTCACCCGCGACCGCGGTACTTACGTGCAGAAGAAGTAACCGCCGCACGCGGCGTGACGGCGCGGCCCGCGCCGCGTAAATTACCCCCCCCGGCCCCTCGCCCGCACCCCTCAGGAGAGTTCCGATGCAAGTGCCCCCGATGCCGCCAGTGGACGCCGCCGAATGGACCAAGCAGGCGTCCGGCCTGGAGGTGTGGGACGCGAAGGCGGGCGCGGGCGACGCGGTCAAGCACGGCGCCACCGTCACCGTTCACTACACCGGGTGGCTCACCAACGGGAAGATGTTCGACAGCAGCGTCGAGCGCGGGCAGACCATCTCGTTCTCGCTCAACCAGGTCATCAAGGGGTGGCAGGAGGGCATCCCGGGGATGAAGCCGGGCGGGGTGCGCCGGCTCAAGATCCCCGCGAACCTCGGGTACGGGGCCGCCGGCGCCGGCCGCCAGATCCCGCCCAACTCCGTCCTCATCTTCGAGGTCGAGCTGATTTCGGCCAAGTAGCGATCCGTTGTCGGTGAACACACATCCGGCCGAAGGCCACCGCCCGCACCGGCGGCTGAACGCTGACAACCGGTACCCGCTTCGCCGCGCTAGCGGCGGAGCAGCCGCCACGTCAGCAGGACGCCGACCCCGCCCATGAAGATGTCTGCGGCCCAGCACCCGACGGCCAGCGGCACCTTGCCGGTCTTGCCCATGTCGGTGCCGGCCAGGAGCAGCGGGTAGTAGACCAGCAGCGTGGGGATGAAGCACACCACGAACGTGCTCAAGTAGTCGGCCCGGTTGGCCCAGATGCCGACCGGGCACCCGATCAGCGCGAACACGATGCAACTGACCGCCAGGGCCGGGCGCGCGTGCACCTCGGCCAGCAGGTTCCGCGTCTGGCGGGTCTTGGCGTCGATTTGGAACTTGTACCCGCGCGCCTCGGCCTGCACCTGCGCGCGGAGGAACGGGTCGGACCGCGCTTCCGCCTCGCGGAGGCGCGCGTCCCGCTGGGCGACCAGCGCGTCGCGCTCGGCGGCCACCGCGGCGGCCCGCTCCG
>JBJSXS010000959.1:0-4497 GCA_046086545.1 Gemmata sp. | reverse complement strand
GCACCTTGCCCATCGTCAGCACGCCGCCGCGGGTCTTGTCCGCGAACTTGACGCGGTACCACGTCGGCTGCGCGGTGCTCGGCGGCTTCTTGCCGGGGAACGGCTCGTGGCCGTAGTGCTGCGCCAAGGGGTAACAGAGGAACCCCCAGTCCGCGTCCACGAACTCCAGAATGCTGCGGTCCTCGACCAAGATCGCGTCCGCGAACAGCAGCAGCTCGGCCCTCATCAACTCCGCGAGGTTGCTCTGGAAGTAGCTGGCGTACCGCTCGGCGTCCGGTGCGGCGCGGTCGAGCCTGTCCAGTTGCAACCACTGACAGAGGAACCCGGCCATCAGGCCGTCCGTGATCCGGAGGTCGCGGAGCATCCGCCGCGCGTGCTGCTCGAGCGCCTCCTGGGCGCGCAGCCTCCCCTGTTGCGCCGCGGCACGCAGCTCCTGATCCGGCACGCTGCTCCACAGGAAGTACGAGAGCCGTGCCGCGAGTTCGTAATCGTCCAGCGCGCGCGCCGGCGGGTCTTTGTCGCGCGTGCCGGTCCCGGCGTCCGCCCACAGCACCACGAACCGCGGCGAGGTCAGGATCGCTTGCAGCGGGAGCCGGATCGCGGCGTCGAAGTCGTCGCCGCGCTCGACCGCCGCGTCGAAGAGCTTGGCGTATTTCTCCACGTCTTCCGCCATGACCGGGCGGCGGAACGCGCGCGAGGCGAAGTCCCTGAGGTACGCAACGGCCGCCTGCCGCTGCGTCTGACCTTTCGGCAGAGGCCCGTCGCGGAGCCGCGCGACGTTGGAGTACAGCGGCCACTCCTTCGCGACGTTCGGTTTCGCGTTCAGCACGTCATCGAGCAGCGTCTTGGAGCAGCGCAGGTACTTCTCGACAAGGAACGGCGCGATGGAGAGGTTGTCGCCGCCCGTGTCGAAGCCGCCGTCGGTGGTGCCCTGCGGGAGCTGCCGAGTGACGAACGCGCACGGGTGTTCGGGCGGCGGGACGACCGACTGATAGAGGTTGACGCTGCCATCCGGCTTGTCGGTGTAGGAGGTGCGCCGCGGGCGCCCGCCGTCCCGCCCGAACGCGAGGTCGCGGAAGGTGTTCATGTGCTCGCGGACGTTCAGCCGCCGCGGGCGCAGCGGGCCGGGGTCGGGGCGCCCGCCCCGCGTGTGCTTCGCGAACTGCGCTTCGATCCAGTCGAGGAGCCGCACCCGCTCGTCGGCCGTCGGCTGCGGCTGATCCGCGGGCGGCATCTGCCGGCTCCGCAACCGCTCCCAGACGTGCTGCCACTTTTGTGGCACGACTTCCGCCGACAGGGGCGCGAGATTGAGCTTGCCGCTCTGCTTCTTCTCCCCGTGGCAACCCGAGCAGTACTTCGCGAGCACCGGTCGGACCTGCCGGTCAAAGGCCTCCTTGTCCGGGTCTTTCTCTGCGGCACCGGCACGCGTCGGCGCCGGCGCCCGCGACAGCGCGAGGCCGGCGGCAAGAAGGATCAGGCTGCCGGTTCCGGCCCCGCGCATCGGCGGCCCTCGCGCTGTCGTGAAGGGCGAGCAACACCCTTCGGGAAACGAACCCCGCCACCCGCTTGTGCCAGACGCGTCGTCACCGCGTCGGCGGTCCCACCGAGAACGTGCGGTCGATGCGCGTGACGTTGCCCTGCTTGTCCTTCACGCTCACCGTCAGCTTGCCGCGCGGCAGCTCCTTGACGGGCTGCGCCAGTTCGAGCACCCAGCGGCCGCCGGCCAGAGCCTTGAACATCGGCGCCAGGTTCTCGCCGGGCTTAGCGCCGCCGATCGGGAAATCGGCGACGACCGCAAAGCTGGCTGCGTCGAGCCCCGTGTAGTAGTCGTGCGCCCCGACCAGGATGCGCGTGAGCGGCGGGTTCGCACCGGCGCGGGGCTCGGTCAGCGCCAGCGTGGGGCGCACGTCGTCGAGGGCCCACCCGTTGCCGCGCTCGGCCGAGTTGTTCGCGTTGGGGGCTAGGTCGATGGGGCAGCCCAGGTCGACCCAGCGCACCAGCGTCATCCGGTCCTCGTCGGAGAGCGGCTTCACCTTGCCGCTCGCGACGGCTTCCGGTGGCGGCATCCGGCTGCCGGTGTAACCGATGTGCATTTTGTTCCGGTTCTGCGGCGTGTCGGGCACCGGCTTCCCCTGGTGGTGGAGCGAGGTCGGGTCGCCGGGGACCGTTTCGTACGGCATGTCGTCGTTCAGCCAGCCGTCGAGCCGCTCGCCGTAGACCTTCCAGACGAGCAGGCTGCGCCGCGCCTGCATCATGGTGACGTAGCGCGACGCGGCGTTTGGGAAGTGCGCCCACTTGTGTTGGTGCAGTGGCGGGTGCCCCCACCTGCCCTGCGGGTCGAGCGCGAGCCGGGCGTAGGTGCCCGGCACGGTGTACTCGCCGCCGTGGCTCGCGGGGTTCAGCGCCTTCACCAGCGCGTCGTCGTCGAGCACGAGGTTGCCCGCGGGCTTGTCCCCCGCGCCGCTGTGGCACGCGACGCAACTCCGCGCGAGGATCGGCTTGATGTCGCGGTGGTACTCGACCGTCTTCGGGCTGTTCTCGTAGCGAACGCCGGTCTCGCCGCGCGCGTCCCACTTCCCCTTCGATTCGTCCGCGGCCTTCGTGGTGACGAGCGAGGTCTTGTGCGTCAGGTCGAACACCGGGTAGTCCGGCTTCGCGGCGGCGGTGGCCTTGAAGTCGGTGGGCTTCTGCGAGTGCGCGTGGCACCCGCCGCAGTCGTTGCGGACCTCGCCCGGGCGCAGCTGGTGCCACGTCTGCGCCGCGTTCAGCACCATGCCGCGCCGGTCCAGCGTCTGGAACGTCCACGCGACGTCCGCCGGGATCTTCGCGAGGAAGCTCGTGTCCGGGTTGCCGTCCGGGTCGAGCGGCTCGTTCCCGTCCGCGTCGAACTTGCGCAGCGGCAGCTCGCCGAGGACGCGCATCCGCTCGCGGGCGTGATTGTAGAACGGGCGGCCCTTGTTGGTCTCGCTCGTCGGTTCGAGCAGCACGATGCGCACGGCGTGGATGTCTGAGTTGTCGTACACCCCGGCGTCGGAGCCTTGCACGCTCCAGTTGTGCGACGAGTCGAACCCCTTGTGGCCGGTCGGGTCCTTCTCGCCCGCGAAGGTCGCGGTGACGCTGCCCGGCTTCACCGCGCCGTAGGGGTAGCTCTCGCGCTTGTAGAAGCTCGACGTGCCCACCAGCCCGTAGGGCGTGCCTTCCGGCAGGTGCTTCGAGAGCGCGCCGTCGTTGGCGAGCGGGGCGATCGTCTTCGGCTCCTTGATGCCGTGGATGCGCTCGTACGGCACGAGGGCACGGGGCCACTGCTCGTGGTACTTCGGGTCGTTTTTGATCAGCAGCATGTCGCCCGGTTCGTTCACCGGCTTGCCGGACTTGATGAGGTAGATGCCGCTGTCGAACGCGGGCGTGAACCGCGTGTGGCTGTTGACCGAGCCGGCCGACCACGCGGTGAGCAGGTGGTTGTCCGGGGCCGCGGCCGGGTGCGTGACCTTGCCCACCCGTGCCGAGTCCTTCTTCGACGGGTCGGCCGGGTCGGAGGGCCAGTCGCCCTTCAGCACGAACGGCGTGAGCGATTCGAGGCCGTAGGGGCTGAACGGGAACTGAATCCAGATCGGGCGCCCGTCGGCGTGGCGGCTGTGCCGCACCCGCGCGTTCCTCGGGTCCTGCTTGTACCCGGGGCCGAACCCCGCGTAGCCCTGCGGCGCGCTCACCGGGAACTTCAGGAACGTGCCGAACCCGGAGTTGTTCAGGTTGTAGTAGCTCTGCACCACGATGCTGCCGTCGGACAGCTGCGTCTGAAAGTGGGTGGAGTCCGCGGTGCCGTTGCCGATCTCGAACGCGCTGAACATCGGCCCCCAGTTGGTGCCGTCCGGGTTGATCGACCATATGCCCCACAGGTGGTGGCTGCGCAAGCCTTGCGATTCGAGCGAGCTGAACATGATGCGGCCGTCGGCGAGCGCGACCGGGTGCAGCGCCATCGCCATATTGAGGTGCCCGATGCACTCCACGTTGCCGCCGTCGTCGGCCATCGTGAACAACTGGAGCGCGAGCGCGTGCGGCGCGTACCCCGGGTTCGTGGCCTTGAACGTGTTGCGGTCGCTGACGAACGCGAGCTTGCCGCCCGGCAGCGGGCACGGGCCGAGGTTGTACACGCCCCACGCGGGGAGTGGCGTCTTCGACCAGTCGGCCGCGCCGGTGTTCGGCGTGAACTTCTGCTCCGTCAGCCGCGTGACCTTCTTCGTCGGTACATGAACCTTGTAAATGTCGGCGCCCTTGTGCCCGAGCGCGTCGTGCATCATCGCGTAGTAGACCGTCTTGCCGTCGAACGACACCTGCGGGTCGGCGATCGACTCCCTCTCGCTCACCGGGACGAGCACCTCCTCGGTGCCGTCCGGGTGCAGCAGCATCAGGTCGGCACCGGGTTCCATCGTCCGCGGGTCGCCGACCTCGGCCCAGCGGGCCCGCCCATCGCCTTTCCGCGGCGCGCGGACGTAGACG
>JBJSXS010000958.1:0-2589 GCA_046086545.1 Gemmata sp. | reverse complement strand
CCGACGTCGATCTGGCCGCGAACCAGGACGTTTCCGCCGCGGTCTACACCGACAGTCTCGCGCCGGTGCAGGTGTTCGCGCGCGGCACCGGCCTGAACACCGCGACGCCCGCGTACTACGCCGTGGGCCTCACGCGCGGCGTCGAGGCGAAGCTCGTGAAGGTGGTGAACGGCACCGAGACCGTGCTCGGCTCGATCAGGTCCACAGCGTACCTGAGCGGCCAGTGGGTGCGCGCGCGGCTCGTGGTCGAAGGCGACCGCCTCCGGGTGCAGCTGTACCGCACCGACACGAAGCAGTGGCTCTCGCCGGACGGGTCATGGGCCGACAGCGCCGACTTCGCGCTCGAGCGCACCGACGGCAGCATCACCGGCGGCGGCAAGGCGGGCGTGAGCCGGAAGGCGGGGGCGTCTGCGGGCGCCGTCACGGTGGACGACTTCGAGGCGAAGCCCGCAGGCGCCGGGACCGGGCCGCAGGTGACCGTCGCCCGGGCCGACGGCGGCGCCGGGACGGTCACCGGCGAGGTCCCCTTCCGGGCGACCGCGACGGGCAACTTCGACCGGGTCGAGTTCCGCCTCGACAACATCGTCCGCGCGGTGTCCGCGACCTCGCCGGCCGATTGGACGTTCGACAGCACCGCCGCCCTCAACGGGGCCCACACGCTCACCGTCCGCGCGTTCGACGCGGCCGGCAACGTGGCGACGCAGAGCCTGGTGCTGTCGGTCGCGAACCCGAACATGGACCCGCTGCCGGCCCCGGTGATCCCGAGGCACTACGCGCACATCCGCATCGCGCAGCTCGCGTACAGCGGCACGCCCATCACCGGTGCGTTCGAGCAGCAGCTGCTGAAGAACAGCGTCGATCTGGTGATCCCGAACCCGCAGTACCTGAACGCGATTCAGACCGCGGCGCCGAACACCCCGCAACTGATCTACAGCAACGTCTCCAACCTGTACCAGGGGTTGCTGACCGACTGGCTTCAGTATGCGGACCGGACGGGCGCGAACCGCGAGCTCGCGTTCTACCACGTCACGAGGGCGACCGCGTTCCAGGGGGCCAGCCCGTCCTCGCAGCCGGTGAACTACTTCTGGGGCGTGTACCAGACGGTCGGCGCCGCGGCCCCGGTGGACGTGACCTCGGCGGCCCGCGGCGGGCGCACCTTTAACGTCCAGTTCGGCGCCGCCGGCACCGGGACCGCGGTCGGGTTCATCGAGAAGTTCCGCGAGCTGAACGTCACGCTCGCCCGCGGCGCGGTGGGCGGCTGGTCCGGCGTGTGGGAGTACGCGACCGCGGTGGACCCGAGCGGCAACCCGACCGCCTGGAAGTCGCTCGCGCTCAAGTCGGACGCCACCGGCGGCTTGCGGACCGCCGGGCGCATCACGTTCGACCCGCCGAGAGACTGGGTGCCCGCGGCACTGACGCCGGGCGGCGACCGGCTGTTCGCGGTGCGCTTCCGCGTCACGACCGGCACCGCGGCCGACGGGGCCGAGCTGAAGACCATCTTCGGCCGCGACTACGTGAACGCGAACGGCGGGCAGACCGGCACCGTCCCGGCGTTCGACTACGCCGCGGACGCCGACAAGGACGGGTACCTGAGCGACGCCGAGTACGCCACCCGCCAGGCCGGGTTCGACGCGCGGTTCGTGTACGAGACGCGTCTGTTCTACCCGTACTACGGGCAGATGCGCTTCGTCACCAACCCGTCGGCGGCGGCCGTGCGGCACTGGGCCGCGGACTACCACCGACGGCTGCTGAGCGCGAGTCCGCTGGCTGACGGCGTGTTCATGGACAACGCGACCGGCAAGGTTCCGTTCCCGGGCGTCGGCGTGATCGAGCCCACCGGCACTTACGGCGACGACTCCGGCGTGCTGATGCGCGCGGTCTCGCGCGCGATCTCACCGAGGTGGGTGCTGGCGAACACGGCCGGCGGGGCGACCACCGCGGACCCGATCGTGGGCGGGTCGGCCGCGTCGTTCGAGGAGTTCCTGATCCGCCCGCTGTCGGCCAACTGGTCCGAGGTGGGCGACGTGGCGGCGCTCGCCAACCGGCGGCTGAGCACGGCCGGCAACCCGTACCTCGTCATCGACAGCAGCCCGCAGGGCGGCTCGCGGTACGACGCCCGCACGCAAGTGGCGACGCTCGCGTACTACTACCTGCTCGCCGACCCGGACCGCACCTTCCTCATGTTCTTCGGCGGCGACAGCCCGTCGACCTCGTGGACCGAGCACTGGTCCCCTGCGGTCAACGTGAACGTGGGCCAGCCGGCGGGCGCGATGAAGGTGTTCGCGACCGGCACCGACCCGTCGAACACGGCCCTGTCGTATCAGGTCCTCGCCCGCGAGTACCAGAACGCGCTGGTGCTGTACAAGCCGCGGTCCTACGCACAGGGTAAGGGCGAGGGCACCACCGCGGACAACACGGCCACCACACACCAACTCGGCGGCACCTACCGCGCGGTGAACGCAAACGGCACCCTCGGGGCCGCGGCCACCTCCATCACCCTGCGCAACGGCGAGGGCGCGATTCTGGTGAAGGCGTGAGTGCGGTGAACGGGTTGAGGCCGGTCGCGGGGGGGGGGGGGGGGGGGGAGGG
>JBJSXS010000957.1:0-8923 GCA_046086545.1 Gemmata sp. | reverse complement strand
CTCGTGTCCATCTGTTGTAGCCCGGTGCGGGCCGGAGGATCCTTGGCCGTCGATCTGGTGTTCACGGTGCGGGGCGACTCGGTGCCGACCGACCACGCGTACCCGCTGTACGGCGCGCTCTCCCGTGCGGTGCCCGCGTTCCACGACCCGCAGCAGCAGTTGCGGTTCTCGCCGCTGACCGGCACGCGGGGCGAGTCCGGCCGCCTGCAGCTCGAGCCGTGGTCCCGGCTCCGGGTGCGGCTCCCGGCCGACGCGATCCCGGCCGCACTCCCGCTGGCGGGCAAGTCGCTGGACGTGGCGGGCGCGCGGGTTTTACTCGGGCCGCCGGCGGTCGAGGCCCTGGTGCCGGCGGCGGCCCTGGAGAGCTGGTTCGTGACGTTCAAGCACGGCGAGGAGCCGGCCGCGTTCCTCGCAACCGCGCGGGCCAAATTGAACGAACTCGGGGTTGCGGGCGAGCCGGCGGTGCGTGCGTTCGAGTCGGGGCCGCGCGCGGGCGAACTGCGGCGACGCGTGGTTCGGGTGGGCGGCGCCGCGATCGTGGGGTACGCGTTGCTCGTGTCCGGGCTAACCACCGAAGAATCGCTCCGCCTGCAAGAAAGCGGACTCGGCGGGCGCACCAAGATCGGCTGCGGGTTCTTCCTGCCCGCGCGGGAGACGAGGTGATGGACGACCTCCTGGCGAAATCACTACGCGGCAACGACCCACCGGTGACGCTGCTTAAACACACCTGCGATGTGATGGACGCGGCCGAGGCGCTGTTCGGCAACTCGCAAGGCCCAACGCGACTGGGTAAGTGCTGGCTACGGTTCTTCCGCATCCCCGAGGTGCCGTGGGAGAAGTTCCACGGCAACCTGCTCGCCGCGTGCGGCCTGCACGATTGGGGCAAGGCCAACGATGGGTTCCAGAACGCGGTGCGTAAGCAAGGCCAGCAAGCGATCCGGCACGAACACTTTAGCGCGCTGCTGGTTGCGCATACTGCGTGTTGGGAATGGCTCGGCCATCGCTCGAATCTTGACCGCGAGGTGGTTCTGTCCGCCGTGCTGACTCACCATCTGAAAGCGAGAGAAGACGCCGGCAAAGACTACAGTTTTGCCACGGAGGTTGACAACGCTAGTCGGTTCCAGTCGCTTCACGCGCACGCGCGATTTCTGTCCATCGTTGCAGAAGTTGCCGCGCGCGTCGGGTTGGCCCGCGAACTCGATCTGTCGAAGGTACCAACTCTCTGGACGTTCGCACCCGGCGGTAACGTCGAAACCGAGCGGAAGCGGATCAAAGGCGTATTCAAGTCGTTCTCGCGAGAAGTGGACAAGGATCGCGCTCGACTACGATTCTTGCACGCGGTGCGTGCGGCGTTGATTGCGTCTGATGCCACTGGGTCAGGGTTGCGTCGCTTGGGGCAGTCCATCGCCCAGTGGGTAAGCGGGACATTCGACAATGCCCGCGAGTGGACCGACGCCGACGTGCGAATCAAAGTCATCAACCCACGGACCCATCAGGTCGCGAAGGGCAACACGTTCAAGTGGAACGATTTTCAGGACCACTGCGCGGACCCGGCGCGTGTGCCCGCTCGTGCGCTCTTGCTGGCACCTTGCGGAAGCGGCAAGACGCTCGCCGCGTGGCGGTGGATTGAGGAACAGGCGAAGCGCCGCGTCGGGCACGTGCTGTTTTTGTATCCGACCCGCGCCACCGCGACTGAAGGGTTTCGCGATTACGTGTCGTGGGCGCCAGAAGCCGACACCGCGCTGATGCACGGCACGAGTGATTTCGACCTGAACGGCATGTTCGAGAATCCGCACGAAGGTGATGCGCGCAAAGGGCGGACGTTCGCGCAGACCGAAGCCGAACGGCGGTTGTTCTCGCTCGGTTTCTGGGGCCGGCGGGCATTTTCGGCGACCGTCGATCAATTTCTCGCGTTCCTGCAATACGCCTACGGCCCGATGTGCATGTTACCGGTACTCGCCGACTCCGTTGTGGTGATTGACGAGATTCACAGCTTCGACAAGAACATGTTCGCGGCGCTCAAGAAGTTCCTCGCCGAGTTCGACGTGCCGGTGCTGTGCATGACCGCCACGCTGCCGAACGACCGCCGCGACGAGTTGGTTAGCGAATGTGGTTTGAAGCCCTACGACGAGCGGCCCGGCGACCTAGCGACCATTGCCGGAGTGAAGCGTTACCGATTACGACGGACCGAAACACGCGACGAGGCCGAAGCCGCCGTGCGCGCCGCACTCGCGGAAAACAAGCGCGTGCTGTGGGTCGTGAATCAGGTGAAGCGGGCGCACGCGGTCGTAGCCCGGTTCGTGAAGGAATTGTCCGCCGATGTGGAGGACGCGACCCTTGCAACTGCCGATGGCGTGCCGGTGTACTGCTACCACAGCCGATTCAAGATGACGGACCGCGTGAATCGGCACGCGGCGCTAATGACTGCACTAAAAGCGGACAAACCAGGTCCGGCTCTTGGTGTGACAACGCAAGTCTGCGAAATGAGCCTCGACATCGACGTGGATTTACTCGTCACTGAGGACTGTCCGGTGACGGCACTCGTGCAGCGCATGGGACGATGCAACCGCGCCCAGAAACCTCGTGCCCTCGGCTCCGCTGGCGACGTTCTCGTTTACAAGCCCGAAGAAGACGCACCGTATGACGCGAACAGCCTGACCGGATTGGAGGAGTTCCTCGGCACGGTACAAGGGCGCGAACTCTCGCAAGACGATCTGGAGAAGGCACTGCGCGATGCACCGTCGCCTGCGTCGCTCGGCGACCCGCTCTGTTCGTTCCTCGAAAGTGGGCCGTACGCGATTGCCGGTGAAGAACAGTTCCGCGACAGCGAAGAGTTCAACCGCCCGTGCGTGCTGCCGGGGGATGTGACGGAGTACTTGAACGCGGGCACGCGCCAACCGGGGTTCGTGCTGCCGGTGCCCAAGAAGTTCGGCCGGGAGCGCGATCCCAATAACCCCGACCACGCGAAGCTCGCCGGACACCTCGGCGTCGCGTGCGACGAACGATACCACGCGGCCGTTGGCTACTGCGACAACCCGCTGACCGAATGGAGGGCCGTCTAATGGGAAAGGCGAAACCGAAGGCCACGGTATCGGCTGCACCTGCCGCGCCGACCGCGGTCAGCGTGACGTATGACCTGTTTGAACTGCCAACCGCACAGCATAAGGCGGGGTTGGCCGGGTTACTGTTCCAGATTCGGCACATGGAGGGCAAAAAGCCGACGCCACCCGCGATCCCGAAGGTACTCGCGCTGACCGCGACGAGCGCGACCATCGAGTTCACCAAAGACTCGGTGCAGTGCCTGTTCGACGACGTGTACGCGGCAGATAAGGTGGTCCTGGAGGTCAAATCGAAGTGGGCGAACGCAAAGGAATTCAAGCCGCCGGAAGACCGCGAGGAAGAGGTTAAGGACGAGAACGGCAAACCGGTCATGAAAGACGGCAAGCCAGTCACGAAGAAGGTGAAGTACTTCTTCTACGAGCAGGTTCAGCCGAGTGGGAACGCGATCCGCCAGTACATCAAGAACGTGCCAGAGCAGTGGATGAAGCTGTGGCGCGATATGTTGTGGGCGATCCCCCGCGGGAACCCGCAGACGCGCAAGCCCTATGAAGAGCGCGCCGACGTGCTGCCGTGTGGCGAGGGCACCGCTACGTGGGAAGACCTTCTGAAAGCCGAGAAAGCGAAGACCAACAACGAGTTCCGCACCGACGAAGTAGCCGGGTCGCTGTGGCTCGGCGCGCAGGCGGTGAACCCGGAGAGCGTGCCGTTCGAGGGGCGCGTCGAGCAAACGCTGCTGCTCCACTTCTGGCCGCTGACGGCGCAGGTGTACGCCCCGCAGATGGTTCAACCGGACGGCGAGAACGAGTTCGTCGGTTACGTCTTGGCGATCCCCGAAGTGGCTGATCTCGAAGGCTTTCTAAGCGACTACCCGAAACTGCTCAGCAACTTGGGCAAGGACATCCGCGGCTACCGGCCAGCGGAAGCGGTCATCGACATGCCAGCCGAGGGCGCTCTGTCGTTCCTCGACCACCTCGCCCAATTGTCGGGCGAGAAGACGACCGACGCCGACTATAACTCCGTCGCGTACAACCTCGGCTCGGTCGATTTCCTGCACCTCGCGAAGATCGGCAACAACATCAAGACGCTCGCCGCCGGGCGGGTCGCGCCGCGACCGGGACTGCTGGCCGGCTACCTCCGCATCGTCGGCAAAGCGGGCACGAAGCCACCCTACGCCAACCCGCTGTTCCGCCGCGGGCTGATGCTCGCACTTCTCGAAGGCAAGCCGTGGTTCCAACCTTTCGGCAAGCTGTTCGCCGAATGGGATGTGTCGTTCTTCGTTCCCTCCGACGCGCCGCCCTCCAAGCTGTCCTGGTTCTGGGTGGACGCGCGGAAGAAAGTCCAGGAGGTCATTCAGGCCATGCCGCCCGCACAGAACCCCGACGACCCGCCGAAGGCTGACGATCTGCTCATGATGTTGATCCACCGACTCACCCGCACCTACCTCGCGGCACGAGCGAAGGAGAAGTCTGGAATCGACCCTGAGAAGTTCAAGGAAGGCGACAAGATCGCTTGGGACAAACTGCCGAAGGATTTTCACGACGCACGTCGCGCCGCCGGCGAATCACTCTTCTACGAGTTCCGGTCGCGACGCGATCAGGCGTTCGTACAGCATTTTGCGCAGACGTTTTTCGCCACCAAGCAGTACGTCTCTGAGGACCACTACACCGAGATCGGCCGCGCGCTGATGACGCGCACCGACGACGTCAAAACTCTTACTCTCATGGCCCTTTCCGCCAATTCCTAACACGAGGTACGTAGCCCGATGAACCTGTTCGCCACTGTGCTCACCAAGAAGCAGCCGAGCGCCAACTACCGCGGCGAGTCGGAACTGAACCGCACCGTCATCCAGAAGGTGACCGACGGGCGGTTCGATTACCCCATTTTCTCGCCAGAGAGCATGCGCAACGCGCTACGCGAAGTGCTCCGCGGGTACGGGTTGCCGAGCAACCGCGAGCGCCTCAACGATGAGGAGCAACTTGCCGTTCGCTTCTCCGATTACCCGGACCCGGACAAGTACGTTGATGATTTCTTCTTCGGTTACCTCGTGGCTGCCAGCGGCAAAGACCGCAAGCGCATTCTGGACGAGTTGAAGAAGGAGCGGGCCAACAAGGGCGAGGGGTTCACGTTCAAGCGCGACTCGATTTTGCGTATGAATCTCGCGAAGGCGCTAGAACCGTACCGGCACAACGCGGTGTTCACGCAGTCGCCGCTTGCCGCCGGGGAGAGCAAGTACCAGAACGCGACCACGTCCGCGCTGCTGCACCGCGAGACGGCGGTGTCGGCGTTCCAGTACCCGTTCGCGCTCAACATTGAGGACTGCAAGCCGAAAGCGGCGTGGACGCGCAAGTTGCTCAAGGCCATCGGGGAACTGAACGATGTGGCCGGGAACCATGCCCGCAGCTACTTCGAGTTCAGCCCGGAGAGCATCATCGTACGCCTCACGTCGTCACTCGTCGCGGGCTACCAGACGTACTGCTTCAAGCAGGACGGGTCGATGCCCGACGTGTTAGGGGACATCCTGATCGACTACTACCCCGGCAAGGAGTTCTTCGTCGGCGGCGAGATCGTCAAGCGCGGACTACCGAAGGACGTGCAAGACGCGCTCAAGGCAAAGGGCGTGACGCTCGACGGCGACCCGCAGCGGTTGCTCGAAACGGTCGCCGTTGCAGCACTGGGTAAGGAGTAGCTCATGCTGTGGCTCCGTATCGAAGCGCCGTTCGCGACGTTCCGCACGTTCACCGCCGGGTGGTACCGGCCGACCGCGACGTTCCTGACGCCGTCGGCCGCTTACGGCTTGGTGATGAACCTCGCGGGCATCGAAACCCGGTTGCGCGAGGGCGCGGACGGTCACGACGGCAAAATGCCCGCGTCGCTGACTGCGAAGGATCTACCCGCGGTCAAGCTCGCGATGGGCGCCGCGGGCGAGGACCGGCGCGGCGAGACGATCTCGTTCGACGAAGCGTTCCCGCGCGTGCAGACGACGTACCAGCAGTTGCACAATTACCCGGTGGGCACGTCCGGGCAGGAGCGGGCCGAGTCGTGTCGCGGGAACAAGTACAACATCACGCCGGTACGTCGCGAGTTCCTGTCAGACCTTCGCGCCGTAATCGGCGTTGATGCGGACGGCGCGGTTCTGGATCGCGTGCGCCGGGGGCTGACCGGTGAGTTCCCGCGGTACGGCGTGCCGTTCCTCGGCGACAACAACTTCCTGCTGGATCGCGCCGAACTACTCGACGCGCCGAAGCCGGCGTATTGGTTCGTGCCGGTCACCGAATCGGGTAGTGGCCCTCGCCCGCGAACCGCGCGCCTGACCATCGCGATTGACCGCGCGGACCTGTCGCGTACCACGAGCCAGTTGTTCGCACCGGTCGAAGGCGCGACGGTGGACGTGCCGAAGTCGGCGTGGACCCCGTTCAAGGGCAGTTGAACTCATCGCGTGGGGGTCGATCGCCGGCCTCTTGCGAGGCCTTCAGGTGCGGGCGGACACGTCGTTCCGCCCGCACCTCGAACCCGGAGACCGCCCGTGATTCCCCTTCCGCTTCTCGACTCGCACGCGCCGCAGTTGCGCATCGAATCGCTGCACGCCTGGGCCTACTGCAAGCGGCTGTACTACTTCCAGGAGATCGAGCGCATCGCCGTGCCGCACGACCGCCTGTACGCGGGGCGGCACCTGCACGCGGCCCTCGCGGCCGAAGAGGGCGGCGAGTCGGTGTCGGTCGAACTGGCGAGCGAACGGCTCGGCCTGTTCGGCAAGGCGGACTGCCTGCGGAAGCGCGACGGCGCGCACCTGCCATATGAGCACAAGCGCGGAAAGCCCGCTCGCGGGGCTGACAACTCACCGCAGGCGTGGCCCTCGGACCGACTCCAGATCATCGCCTACGCGGTGCTCATCGAGGAGGCGTTCGGGCAACCCGTCGCGGAAGGCCGCGTGCGGTACCACGCGGCCAACGTCACCGTGAAAGTACCCATCGACGACCAGGCCCGCGCGGACCTGGACGCGGCGCTGGCCGACGCCCGGGCGCTGCGCACGACCGTCGAGCGGCCCCCCATCACCGCGAACGCGCGGCTGTGCGAGAAGTGCTCGCTGGCCCCGGTGTGCCTGCCCGAGGAGGTGCGTCAGGAACGCGAGCACGAGCGAGAGCCGCTCCGGCTGTTCCCGCAGGACCGCGACGGGGCCACGCTGCACGTCGTGAGCCAGGGCACGGCGGTCGGCATCAGCGGCGACTCGGTGGTCGTCAAGCCGCGCGAGGGGCCGGAGACCAAGCACGCAATCCGCGGGGTCGACACCGTGCTGCTGCACGGGTTCTGCCAGATCTCGACGCAGGCGATTCGCAAGTGCGTCGAACACGGGGTCGGGGTCCACTGGCTGTCGGTGTCCGGGTACCACACCGCGAGCCTCGTGCCCACCGCCGGGCAGGTGCAAAGGCGCATTCGCCAGTACAAGGCGCTCACTGACCCGGCGACGTGCCTGCGGCTGGCGAAGCAACTGACCCAGGCGAAAGTCGAAGGGCAGTACAAGTACCTGCTCCGCGCGACCCGCGGTGACGACGAGTTGCGCGAACAGGCGCAGGCGCGACTGAACGCGATTCAGCCCCTGTTGGGACGGATCGAGACGGCGCCGGACGCGGACGGGGTGCGGGGCTTGGAGGGCGCCGCGGCGGTCGAGTACTTCGCCGGGCTGCGGTCGGTGCTCGGCCCGCAGGTGCCCGAGGAGCTGCGGGCCGACAGCCGCTCGCGGCGCCCACCGATCGACCGGTTCAACGCGCTGCTCAGTTACGGGTACGGGCTGCTCCACACCGCGGTCATGAGAGCGGTGCTGGCGAGCGGGCTGGAACCGGCGCTCGGGTTCTTCCACACGCCCCGCAGCGCCGCGTACCCGCTGGTGCTGGACCTGATGGAACTGTTCCGCGTAACCCTGTGGGACATGCCCCTGGTCGGCTCGCTGAACCGCGGTCAGTGGGACGCAAAAGCCGACTTCGAGGTCACGCGGGTGAAGGTGTGGCTGTCGGAGTCGGGACGGAGGAAGGCCATCGGGCTGTTCGAGGACCGGCTGCAGGAGACCTGGAAGCACCCGGTGCTGAGCTACTCGCTCAGCTACGCCCGCACCATCGAGCTGGAGGCGCGGCTACTGGAGAAAGAGTGGACGGGTGAGCCGGGCCTGTTCGCGCGATCGCGGCTGCGGTGAGGGCGCCCCGTGTCCGATAGCAAGTGGTGGCTGGTGTGCTACGACGTGCGAGACCCGAAGCGGCTGCGGAAGTGCGCGCGGCACATGGAAGGGTACGGGGCGCGGGTGCAGTACTCGCTGTTCCGGTGCTGGCTCACGAAGGCTCAGACCGAGCGCCTGCGGTGGGAGCTGACCGAACTGCTCGACCCCGAGGATGAGGTGCTACTGATCCCGCTGCCGCAGTCGAGCGTGGACGGGATCGTTGGCATCCACGGCACGGATCGGCCGCCGGACTGGACCGACGAGCCGCCCCGGCACCGGATCGTGTGACGGCCGCCGCGCGACAGTGGATCACGCACCCGAGTGTGTCCACGCCGACCGCGTATGGGCCGCCCCCCCAACGCCCTACGGGCGCTCGGGTTACGGCTCTTTGGCAACTCGGCAGGGTGCGTGATTACCGTTCCGCCCGGCGAAATGCTCGCCGCCCGCTGGCTCGCACACCCCCCGTGACGGACCCTGCGGGCCTCCGGCCGGGGTGCGTGAAAAAGTGGTGGGCAAGTGGCGGTTTTTCCACACATCTGGACGTATGCTGTGAACAAGGCAGTGACGCCGAAAGGCGTTGAGCACGGTCCGCAGGGCCCGCAGGGCGATACGGGCGCGACCGGTGAACAAGGCAGTGACGCCGAAAGGCGTTGAGCA
>JBJSXS010000956.1:0-4663 GCA_046086545.1 Gemmata sp. | reverse complement strand
CGGTCTCCCAGTTCGTCGGAAGCGAAGGAGGTTCACGCCCCGCTGCCCGAACTGCTCAACCGGTAGTGGGAAACCCGGAGCCACGACAATGAAAACGATACTCGCCACTCTGGGTCTGGCACTACTGACGCACCCGGCGGTCGCTGCGGCCGAACCGGTGGCCGCCGCGAAATCGGTTCGCTCGTTCCTCGACGCGCACTGCGTGCGCTGCCACGGCGGTAAGGACCCGGAAGGGAACGTCTCCCTCTCGGCCCTTTCGCTCGATTCGAAAGCCGCCCGGGACGTGGAGACCTGGAAGCGAGTTTACGAGCAGCTTTTTAACGGCCAGATGCCGCCGCAAGACAGCAAGCAGCCCCCTTCAGCCGACCGGGAGTTCGCGGCCGCGTCGATCAAGTCGAGCATGACGGCCGCCGGCGTGAAGTTCGATGCGCTCAAGGAACTGCTCCCGGGCCGCGGCAACTGGGTCGACCACGACGCGCTGTTCTCCGGCAAGGCGGCGGGCGAAGCGGGCACGCCCAGCCGGGTCTGGCGCCTGTCCCCCGAGAGCTACCGGCAGATCTTCATCCGACTCAACAGCCAGTTCACGCTGAATCTGGACCACATCCTGTACCCGAGTGCGTCCCGCGAGGCGCCGCTGAAGGCGCCCTGGGCCCTGGTCCGGAAATGGGACTTCACCGACTACTCCTCGATGCACCGGATCAGCGGCACGGAATACGAGCACCACCTGCGGAACTGCCAAAGGTTCACGAAGGAGATCGTCCCGAGGATCGGCCGTACGCCCGCGCTCAAGAACCTGGCGCGGGCGCTGAGCGCGGGCAGAGCGGCCACCGCCGAGCACTTGGAAGCGGCCGTCGCCGAGACGTACGACGCGGTGCTGCGCCTGCCGCTCGACGCCGCCGCGTTGAGAGCGCACAGCGAGAACCTCGGGAAGTTGCTCCAGTCGGCGGATGCCCCACTGGCTGCGGAACAGTTCCTGATCGCCGTGCTGTGCCACCCCGAGGTGCTGTACCGCATCGAGCGGCCGGCCGGGGACACGCGGCGGGGGCCGATGGCGGCGCGGCACACGGCGCGGGCCATCGCGTTCACGCTCACCGACCGCGAGCCGGATGACTTGCTGTGGCAGGCGGCCGTCGGGGGGAAGCTCGGGACCAGCGAAGAGGTGCGCGAGCAGATCGAACGCATCCTGAACGACCCGGCCATCCCCAAGCCGCGCCTGCTGGGCTTCTTCCAGGAGTACTTCGGCTACACGACCGCCCCCGATGTCGCCAAGTGCACCGAAACCGTGGCCGAGCTCCAGTCGGAGGTCGGCTGCGGTTTTCAGATGGGATTCGCCGGGGAGTACGTCCGCGACACCGACCGGCTGGTCGAATGGGTTCTGGAATCCGACAAGGAGGTGCTGCGGACCTTGTTGACGACTCGCAAGTCCTTCATGCGGGGCAACTGGGTGACGGATTACCACAGGCGCCGGGCTGCTATTCTCGAAAAGAAAAAGCAAAGCGCGGAGCGGGCGGCCAAAGAGGGCAAGCCGTTCGACGGCACGACGTTCCAGAAGGACCTCGACAAGCTTCTGGCTGATGCAAAAGGACAGTTTCAGGGTGGCAATTACGGAATCCTGCTGGCCATCTACGGCATAACATCGCCAGACCCGAAGCGCTGGGACCATTTTGTTTCCGGCCTGCGCGAGCGGCCCCTGCTGGTAGCAAAGCCCCGAACCCCTGCACTCGATTTCGACGAGTGGCTCGTCGGCAAGCCGTACGACGCGCATCCCGAGGAGCGGATCGGCGTTCTCACGCAGGCCAGTTGGCTGGTGTCGATGTCGTCGAACTTCGACAACCACGCGATCCACCGCGGCCGCTGGATCAGGGAGCGGCTCCTCGGCGGCCGCATCCTCGAGGTGCCGATCACGGTCAACGCGATGCTGCCCGACGAACCCCACCGCGGGCTGCGCGACCGGATGCACGTGACCCGCGAGGCGTACTGCTGGAAGTGCCACAAGTCGATGGACCCGCTCGGCCTGCCGTTCGAGCAGTACGACCATATCGGCCGCTACCGGACGATGGAGATCGTCGTCGACAAGGAGAAGACCGACAAGGATCGGGCCAAGAGCCCGTTGAGTCGGCGGACGATGACGTCGGTCCCCATCGACACGGCCGGCGCCATCACCGACAGCGGCGACCCGCAGTTGGACGGCGCGGTGAAGGGGCCGTTCGATTTGATGGAAAAGCTGGCCCGGTCGGACCGCGTCGAGCAGGTGTTCGTGCGGCACGTGTTCCGCTACTACCTCGGCCGCAACGAGACGCTCGCCGACGGGCCGACCCTGGCGTCCGCGCACAAGGCCTACCGCGCCGGCAACGGCAGCTTCAGGGCGCTGCTGGTGTCGCTGCTTTCCTCCGACTCCTTCCTGTACCGAACACAACCGGCGAGGGAAAAGAAATGAGCGGCCCCACGAACTCCTCGCAGGTGATGCCCCGCTCCAACTCGGTCGCCTCACCCATCTCGACGGCGTCACTCTCGGCTCGGATCTGGCGGGTTTTTCATCGCCGCACCGCCGCCCTGTTCTTCTAGAAGATGCGGGCGGTGATGGGCGCCCACCAAGAGCGGGCGCTGTCCTATCGCCTCGCCAACAAACCCGACGACTTCAAGCCGGACGGCCGGACCGAAGTGCGGCTCAAGAAGCTCGCCGATGTTGAGAAGGGCGGCGGGGTGTTTCCCTCATCGAGCAGCCGTTCGACGAGTTCCGGGCCGGTGAGGACGAACCGCTCAAGCTGAGCAATGACGAGGGCGTTCTGAAGGCGATGGGCGGCAAGCTGATCCCGGTACTTCGCAAGCTGCCGGACGTGCGCCGACAAATCGACGAGGCGACCTGGGCGGTGCTCTCGCGGCCGGCAAAGCCGGAGGAGCGCAAGTTGTTCGGCGAGTAGCTCGAAGAGCGCAGGGACAAGCCAGACGAAGGGCTCCCGCAAGTGATCTGGGCACTGTTCAACAGTCCGGAATTCCGGTTCAACCGCTGACCCGCCAGTCCGGGTCCCGGCTCATCGGGGCTACCAAAAAGCCTCAAGGCCGATACAGGAACTGCCACCGGGTTGAAATGTGCGAGCTGGCTCAAGGGGGAACAAACGTGTTGACCATTACCTATGCCCGGTTTGCTCGCGGTTCTGCATCCGTGCGCGGAACCATCTTGCGTTGCGGGTTGCAACTGCTGCTCGCCGCGCCCCTGGTGTGGGGCGCTTTGGCTCACGCCCAGGAGGCGAACCCGCACGCCGTCAAAGCGACCGACCCGTCCCTCAAGAAGGAATTCGAGTACCTCGTTTTCGACCTGGGCAAAGGGGTAGACCTCAGGCTTGTGAAAGTTGCAGCCAGGGGCAAGGCGTTCACCATCGGCACGTCCAAGGAAGAGCAAGAAAAGGTCGTCCGCGACTACTTCGACGGCAAGAAGTCGAACCCCCTCGAATATGAGGAGGCGGCCACAATCACGCTGACCGACGATTACTACATCGGCCGGTTCGAGGTGACCCGCGCGCAGTTCCGGCGGTTCGTCGAGGACGCGAAGTACGTCACCGACGCCGAGATGCTCGAGGGGGGGTACGGATACAACGAAGAGACGAAGAAGTTTGAAGGCCGGGACAGAAAATACACCTGGCAGAACACGGGCGTCAGCAGCGCGGGCGAGCGGCACCCGGTTACGAATGTGAGCCGAAACGACGCCCGCAAGTTCTGCGAGTGGCTGGCGAAGAAGTGCGACGGCAAGGTCAAGTTGCGCGAGGTGCGCCTGCCGGGCGAGGCGGAGTGGGAGTTCGCCTGCCGCGCCGGGGGCGCCGGGCGCTTCTGCTTCGGCGACGACGACGAGCGGCTGGCGGAATTCGCCAACATCGCCGACGCCACCTGGAAGGAGAGGCTCGGGGGGCCCGACGCCAGGGCGATCAAGGCCCGCGACGGGCACGCGTTCGCGGCCCCCGTTGGCCAGTTCAAGCCGAACGACTTCGGCATCTACGACATGCACGGCAACGTGTGGGAGTGGTGCGACGACTTCCACGGAAAGTACTCGGCGCTGCCCAAGGAGCGAAACGCCATCCAGACCAAGAATCAGGGCGAGGGGCGCCCGGTGCTGCGGGGCGGCTCGTGGGGTCTCCCGCCGGCCGCGTGCCGCAGCGCCAACCGCTACCTCGTCGGCGCCGGCCCGAGCCGGTACGGGGCGGCCGGGTTCCGCATCGTGGCCGTGCCGTGAGGCCCCCCTCAACGTTCACCGATGGGGTCCGAACTCTTGCATGGAGACCCGCTTCGTTTTTCCCTGCATGTGATTGCGATTACGCACCGCGACCAGTTCTGCTTTCGCTGAGGAACGTAAAGGGACTATGATCCGACTTCGGGCCCCTCGTACGGTCGTGTCTTGCCTCGGCTTTGGCCTTGCGCTCGCCCGCTGAACACGTTACTTTTCGGAGACCGTGATGCGTTCGCTTGCCCGCCTCGTCACGTTCGGCCTCTTCGCGACTGCGGCTTCGGCCCAAGAGCCGCCGAAGCCGGTCCCGCACCCGGAGGTCACGCAGGTCGATAAGGCGCTCAAGGGGCGGCTGACGGCCGAGGAGCAGAAGGCGCACATGAAGTGCCCCGACGGGTTCGCGGTCGAACTGGTCGCGGCCGACCCGCTGGTCATCAACCCGGTCAC
>JBJSXS010000955.1:0-3098 GCA_046086545.1 Gemmata sp. | reverse complement strand
CGCGCCCGAACCGGAACCACAAATGAAGCGCCTCTTCCTCGGTGCCGCGGTCGCACTCGCCGGGTGCGGGTCGCCGCCGGTCACCCCGCCCGCGGCCGCGCCGGGCCCGCACGCGGGCGGCCACTCGCACGAGCGCGGCATGATGCTGATCGCCGACGCCGGGCCGTACCACGTGCTGCTGACCGCGCACCTGTCAAGGGCGGGGAACGAACTGGACCTGTTCTTCGAGACGGCCGACGCCGCGGCCGAACCAGTCGCGCTGCCGCTGGGGTCCTTCACCGCCGAAATCCAGGTCCGGGCCGGCGACGGCGGGGTGAAGGACGTGGAGTTCAAACCGGCGCCGGCGAACGAGCGGCCCCCCGGGGAAGGCCCGGGGCGGTGTTCGCACTTCGTCGCGGCGGTGCCCTGGCTCGACCCGGACGTGCCGCTGCGCGTCAGCGTCGAGTTCGCCGCCGACGGCAAAAAGCGGAAGGCCCGCTGGAACGATTTCGTCCCGCGCAAGTACGCGCACCACCAGGACTGACGGAGGCCGCCGTGCGAACCCGCCGGGCCCTCACGCACCGCCGCGCCGCGGCCCTCGCGGCGCTGGGCCTGCTCACGGCCGCGGCCGCGGCGCTTCTGGCCCACGAGGGGCACGCGCCGCTGCCCGGCCGCGGCGCGCAGGCCGATCCCGAAAAGGGCACGCTCATCCTCACCGCCGCCGCCCGGGCGAACGTAGACGTGGAGACGGCGCCCGTCGAGGCGCGCGGGGTGGACGAGTTCGTCCCGGCTTACGCGTCGCTCGTCGCGCCGTGGCGGAACCGCGCGCTCGTTTCGGCCAAGCTGCCCGGGCGCGTCGTGCGGGTCGCGGTCGCGCCGGGCCAGACGGTCGCCGCCGGCGCCGTGCTGGCGGAGGTCGAGAGCGCGGAGGTGGACGCGCTCCAGGCCGACGTGCTCGCGGCGCGGAACGACATCGCCCTGGCTGAAAAGCTGGTCGCGGAGCTGAACCGGGCGGCCGACGCCGGCGCGGTCGCGGGCCAGCTCGCCATCGACGCCGAGACGCGCATCGCGCGCCGCAAGAACGCGCTCGAGTTGGCCCGCGCCAAGTGGCTCGGGCTCGGGTTGCCGGAGGCGCGCCTGTCCGCGCTCCGGCGGGGCGAACCGGCCGGCGGGCTCGCGCTGCCGGTGGTCTCGCCCGTGTCCGGCACGGTCGCGCGCGCCGACCTCACGACGGGCAAGGTGGTGGACCCGTCCGAGCCGCTCGTCGAAATCATCGACCTCTCGACGGTCTGGGTGCGCGTCGAGGTGCTGGAGAAGGACATGTACCGCGCCGCCGTCGGGCAAACGGTGAACCTGTCGCTGGGCGCGTACCCGGGCGAGGCGTTCCGCACCACGGTCCGCGCGACGAGCCAGTTCCTCGACGCGGCCACCAACGTCACCGTCGCGTGGGCGGAGCTGACGAACCCGAGCGGCGCCGAACCGCGGTTCCGGCCAGGCATGTCCGGTCAGGCGGCCCTGCTGGTCCCGCGCGCTGAGGGCAAGCCCCGGCCCACCGTCCCCGCTGCGGCGGTGCTGCGCGAGGGGGCCGAGCGGTTCGTGCTGGTCGAGGAGGCGAACGCGGAAGCGGCGTCCGAGTACCGCCGGGTGCCCGTCGCGGTGGGGCGCGAGGCGGGCGGGCGCGTCGAGGTACTGTCCGCCGGGCTGTTCCCCGGGGACCGCGTGGTCACCCGCGGCGGGCACGAACTGGGCACGTTCTTCGCGCCCACTGTGTTGCGCCTGTCCGCCGAGGCCGAGCGGAACATCGGGCTGCGCGTCGCACCGGCGGAGCTCGTCGCGCTCGACGCGGTCGTCGCGCTCGACGGGTCGGTCGACGTAACCCCGGCGCGGCGCGGGTTCGCGGCGTCGCAACTCGCCGGCACCGTGCAGGCGATCCGCACCGACCGCGGGCGTCTGGTGGCGGCCGGCGAAGTTCTCGCGGAGGTGTTCAGCCCGGAGCTGCTGACCACGCAGCAAGAGCTCCTGCGCGTTCACCTCGAAACCGGGGTCGCGGCCGACGCGCTCGAGCGGATGCGGAAGGCCGGGGCCGGGGCCGCGCCCACCCGCATCTGGGAGCTCGACACCCAGGTGATCGCGCTGAAGACGCAAAGCGACGCGCTGCGGCGGAAGCTCGTCACCGCGGGGTTAACGGCCGCACAGGTCGAGCAGGTGATCGCCGACAAGCGGCTCGTCGGGGCCGCGCCGGTGCGTGCCCCCTTCTCGGGGACCGTGGGCGACTTCGACAAGGTGCTGGGCCAGGCGGTCGCGGCCCACGAGGCGCTGTTCGAGGTGCGCGACGTGTCGGGCCAGGCGCCGGTCCGCGGGCTCGTGCCCGAGTGCGACGCCGCCCGCGTCAGCCCCGGTCAGCCGGTGCGCGTGCGGCTGGTCGCCGACCCCGGGTTCGTCGCGACGGGGCGCGTGGCGCGCAGCGGGCGCACCTTCGGAACCGACAGCCGCACGCAGTCCGTGTGGGCGGACCTCGACGCGGGTCCCGCACGGCCGCTCGTCCACGGGCAGCTCGCGACACTGACGGTCGTGGTCGGCACGCGCCCGCCGGCGCTGGCGGTGCCGCGGGCCGCGGTGGTCGCAGGGCAGCGCGTCGTTCGTGTTCGTGCGCAAGCCGGACGGCACCTTCGACCGGCGCGCGGTCGAAACCGGGCCCGCCGACGACCGGTTCGTCAGCGTCCTGCGCGGGCTCTCGGCCGGGGAGCTGGTCGCGGCGGGCGGCGCGCACGAGCTGCTGACCGCGTTCGCGTCACTCAAGTAAGGGTAACCGCCGTGCTGGATCGCGTGATCGCGTTCGCGCTCGGGAACCGCCCGCTGGTGCTGATCGCGGCACTGGCGGTGGTGGCCGCCGGCGCGTACCAGCTGGCCCGCACGCCGGTGGACGTGTTCCCCGACCTGAACCGCCCCACGGTGACCGTCCTCACCGAAGCGCCCGGCCTCGCGCCGGAGGAGGTGGAAGCGCTCGTCACGCGGCCCATCGAGTACGCGCTGAACGGGTCCGCGGGCGTGAAGCGGGTGCGGTCCTCGTCCGGCATCGGGCTGTCGGTGGTGTGGGTCGAGTTCGACTGGGGCACCGA
>JBJSXS010000954.1:0-8839 GCA_046086545.1 Gemmata sp. | reverse complement strand
CACCATGCGGGTCACGTTCGATCAGATCAATCCCCGAGCCGAAAATGTGGCTTTGACGCTCGGCTGTACTCGCGCCCAGGCGTTTTGGCTGGTGCTGATGCCGGAGGCGAGTCGAGGCGTTCTCACCGCGGCGACGCTCTCGTGGGCCCGCGCTCTGGGCGAGTTCGGCCCGATCCTCGTGTTCTGCGGCGCGACGCGGATGCGCACGGAGGTGCTTTCGACCAGCGTGTTTCTGGAACTGAGTGCCGGGAACCTGGAGGCGGCCCTGGCCGTGTCGCTGCTGATGATCGCGGTGGCGGTCGCGGTGCTGACCGTGACGCGCGCGTTCGGGCCGCGCGGCACCGCGCCGGTGTGAGCGTCAGCCGGTGACGAGTTTCAGGTACGGCTCCCCCTCGTTGAGCGTCGGGCGCTCGGGCCGGCCCTTGTGCTTGAACACGGTCTTCATGTGGTCCGCGCCGAGCAGGTGCAGCCAGGTGGCGTGCAGGTCGTGGACGTGCAACCGGTCCTCGACCGCGTGCAGCCCGAGGTCGTCGGAGGTGCCGTAGGCGCGGCCGCCCCTGATGCCGGCGCCGGCCATGACCATCGTGAACCCGTAGGGGTTGTGGTCGCGGCCGTTGCCCTGTTCGCTCATCGGGGTGCGCCCGAACTCGCCGCCCCACACGACGAGCGTCGAATCGAGCAGCCCGGACCGCTTCAGGTCCGCGAGCAGGCCCGCGACCGGCTTGTCCATCGCCTTGCACAGCGCCGAGTGGTTCTTGTCCAGGTTCGAGTGCGAGTCCCACTTGCTCCCGGCGCCGTGGTAGAGCTGCACGAACCGCACGCCGCGCTCGACGAGCCGCCGGGCGAGCAGGCACTGCCGGCCGAAGTTCTCGGTCTCCTTCTCGTCGATGCCGTAGAGCTTCTGGACCTCGGCGGTTTCCTTCGAGAGGTCGACCGCCTCGGGCGCCGCGGCCTGCATCTTGAACGCGAGCTCGTACGCGCGGATGCGGGCGTCCAACTCCGTCTGCTCGGGGCGCGCCTCCGCGTGGCGCTGGTTCAGCTTGGCGAGGAAGTCGAGCTTCTGCTTCTGGCGCCCGTCGCCGACCGCGTCCGGGGTGTGCAGGTTCGGGATCGGCTCCTTGCCGGGGTTCAGCCTGGTGCCCTGGTACACCGCCGGCATGAACCCGGCGCCCCAGTTGCGCGGGCCGTTCACCACCGGCCCGGCGTTGTCCTGCATCACCACGAACGCGGGCAGGTTGGTGTTCTCGGTGCCCAGCCCGTACGTCACCCAGCTGCCCAGGGACGGGCGCCCGGCGAGGGTGCTGCCGGTGTTCATCTGGCACACGCCGCCGCTGTGGTTGATGCCGTCCATCCAGCACGACCGCACGACCGCGAGGTCGTCGGCGCGCCCGGCCATGTGCGGGAGCCAGTCGCACACCCACAGCCCGCCCGTCCCGTGCCGCTTGAACACCCGCTTGCACCCCATGAGGGGCGCGTCGTTCTCGCCCATCGCGAGGATGACCGGCTTGAACGTGTCCGGCAGCTTCTGCCCGTGCAGCTTGTTCAGCAGCGGCTTGGGGTCGAACAGGTCGATGTGCGACGGGCCGCCTTCCATGAACAGGAAGATGACCGCCTTCGCGCGGGCCTTGTGGTGCGCGGGCTTGGCCGCGAGCGGGTTCGCCGCGGTCGCGGCCTCGGCTTCGCCCCCGCGCGCCTCGGCGCCGAGGAGCCACGACAGCGCGAGGCCGCCGAACCCGGCCCCGCCCTTCACGAGCGCGTCGCGGCGCGTCAGCGGTCGTTCGATGTGCGGCGGCATCGGCGTTTCCTCATCTGGCCCCTGCGGGTCCGGCGCTACGGCGCGGCACGCGCCCGTCAGTCGACGTACAAGAACTCGTTGGCGTTCAGGAGCGCGTGACAGAAGTCGGTCCAGGCTTTCTTCCGCCCCTCGGCGGTCGCCGTCTTGCCGGACGTGACCCCGACCTGCTGGCGCAGGAAGTCGCGCGCCGCGGCGGCCTCCTCGGTCGTGGGGGCGCGCCCGAACGCGAGCCGGTACGCCGCGGCCACGCCCTTGAGCACGTCCTTGCCGTCGGCGGGCATCACGCGGGTCGCGAACGCGTCCGCCCGGGCCAGCGTGCCCGTCCCGTTCAGCAGCAACAGCGCCTGCGTCGAGGTGACGGTGACGTTGCGCTTGGCGCAGCTCGACAGCCCGTCGGCCGCGTCGAACGAGGCGAGCAGCAAGTCCGGGGTGTTGCGGGCCGCCCGCGTGTAGATCGAGCGCGACGGCTTGTCGCCGGGCACCGACGGGCCGCCCGCGTCGAGCTTCAACTCGCCGCTGGTGGCGAGCATGGCGTCGCGCACCTGCTCCGCGTCGAGCCGCCGCACGGGCATCCGCCACAGGAGCCGGTTCTCGGGGTCGATGAGCTTCGGGCTGCGGCCGTCGGCGGTGGCTCGCGCCGCGCCGACCGACGCCTGGCGGTACGTCGCGGAGGTCACGACGAGCCGGTGAAGGTGCTTCGCGCTCCAGCCCTTCTCGACGAACTCCACAGCGAGCCAGTCGAGCAACTCCGGGTGCGACGGCTTCTCGCCGAGGGTGCCGAAGTCGCTCGCGGTTGCCACCAGCCCGGTCCCGAAGTGCCCTTGCCACAAGCGGTTTACGAACACGCGCGCGGTGAGCGGGTGGTCCCTCTGTGTAAGCCACTCCGCGAGGGCCGCGCGGCGCCCGGTGGAGCTCTCGCTGGGCGCCGGCACCGGGGCCGCGCTCCCGAGGACGACCGGGAACGTCGGCTCGACCGGGACCGCGGCCTTGCGCCCGCCGGGGACGACCACGTCGGCCGCCTTCGGCCCGAGGTCGCGCGCGACCATCGCCAGCGGCGGTTGCGGCTTCTCGGTCGCGTCGAGTTCCTTCTTGAGCTGGTCGTACTCCGCTTTCTTCTCTTTGCCCAGCTTGGCCGGAACGCGGTCGTAATCGAGTTCCTGGATCTGCCGCATCGCGAGTTCAAAGAGCTGCTGCTCGCCGGGGGTGCGGTCCGCCGGGCTCTTGTGCAGAATCGCCTGAATGTCGCGCGGGTACCGTTCGCCGAGGGTCGCGGTCACCTTGGCGTGCAGCGGCGCGACCATCGCGTCCGTTTTGGCGCGCAGGCCGGCGGTCCTGGCCTCCCACTCTTTGAGCTTTGCGTCGTACTCGGCCCTCGCCGCCGCCGAGGGGAACACCGGTTCGTCGCGGAACGCGAGGCCCGCGAAGAACGACTGGAGCGCGAAGTAGTCCTTCTGCAGGATCGGGTCGAACTTGTGGTCGTGGCACCGCGCGCAGCCCATGCCGAGCGCGAGGAACGCGTCGGCGGTCACGTCGGTGATGTCGTTCTGGATCGCGGCCCACTGGCCCCGCACGTCCTTCTGGTTGTACTCGTAGGGCCAGAGCCGCAGGTACCCGGTGGCGACCCGCGCGTCGCCGTCGCCCGGGAACAGTTCGTCGCCCGCGAGCTGCTCCTTCACGAAACGGTCGAAACCCTTGTCCGCGTTGAAGCTCTTGATGACGTAGTCGCGGTAGCGCCAGGCGTGCGGGCGCGGGCCGTCGAGCCGGTACCCGTCGCTCTCCGCGTAGCGCACCAGATCGAGCCACGCCCGCGCCTGCCGCTCGCCGTAGCGCGGGGAGGCGAGCAACCGGTCCACGAGCTTCTCGTAAGCGTCCGCCGCCTTGTCGTTCACGAAGGCGTCGACTTCCGCCGGGGTGGGCGGCAACCCGATGAGGTCGAAGGATACCCGGCGGATGAGCGTGACGCGGTCCGCCTCCCCGGCGTGCGAGAGCTTCTCGGCTTCGAGCCGCTGCGCGATGAAGCTGTCGATCGGGTTCTTCGCCCGCCCGCCGCCGGCGGTCGGCACCGCGGGGCGGGTGGGCTTCTGGAACGCCCACCACTTGCGGTCGTCGTCGGTGATGATGCCCGGCTTGCGGGCCGCGTGCCCGCTCGCGGTGGGCCTGGCCGCGTCCTTGCCCCACGCGGCCCCGTCTTTGACCCACTTCGTGAGGGCCGCGATCTGGTTGCTCGGCAACGGCTTCGCCGGCGGCATCTTCAGCGCGTCGTGCCGGAGGGCCTTCACGAGCAGGCTCTCGTCCGGCTTGCCGGGCACGACCGCCGGGCCGGACTCGCCGCCTCTGAGGAGCGCTTCGCGCGAGTCGACGCGCAACCCGCCCTTCTGCTTGTCGGGGCCGTGGCACCGCTGACAGTGCTCGACCAGCAGCGGGCGCACGGCCTTCTCGAAATGGTCGTCGGCTCCGGACGCCGCGGCGCTCAGGGTCACGAGGAGGGCGGTTGCCGTTGCGAACGAGCGGACGCCGCGTGTCATGCGGGCTGACCAGTTGGGTTAGGGCGTGGGCCGACACAGTGGGGGGAGGGAACCGGGCGCGCAAGCCCGTCAGTAATACTAACCATTGCTTTCCGCGTTGTCATCGTCTCAACCGCACGCCGAGCGTGCCGAAAATGTTATCCTGACGGGCGCTCCGAGCCGCGAACACGACCGAGGGCGCGTGATGTACCGATTCCTGATGTCCCTGATCCCCGTTGCCGGAGTCACTGCCGTGCCGGCCGCCGACCAGCCCGGGAGCGTCGCGAAGGGCGACACACTCACCCTCGATCGCGCGTCCGCGTACGCGCGGCTCGCGCTCAAGGGCGCGAGGAGGCAGTTCCCGAACAAGCCCGGGCACGTGCTGCTCGACGACAAGGACGCGAAAACGCCGAAGGCGCTGCACCCGGCGTTTTACGGGTGCTACGACTGGCACTCCGCCGTCCACGGGCACTGGCTGCTGGTGCGTGTGCTGCGCGCGCACCCCGAGCTGCCCGAAGCGAAGGAGGTTCGCGCCGTTCTCAACGAACACCTGACCGCCGAGAACATCAAGGCGGAAGTGACGTACTTCAACCGCCCCGAGGCGAAGTCGTTCGAGCGGCCCTACGGCTGGACGTGGCTCCTCAAACTCGCGGAGGAGCTCCACACCTGGGACGACGCCGACGCGCGGAAGTGGGCCAAGAACCTGGCCCCGCTCGCGGACCTGATCGCGAACCGTTACGTCGAGTACTTCCCGAACCAGACGTACCCGATCCGCGCGGGCGTGCATTCCAACACCGCGTTCGGGCTCGCGTTCGCGCACGACTACGCGAAGGTCTCCGGGAACGCGAAGCTCCAAGAGCTAATCGAGTCGCGGGCGAAGGGTTATTACGGCAGGGACACCGACGCGCCCGCGCGGTGGGAGCCGGACGGAGCCGACTTCCTCTCCCCGAGCCTGTGCGAAGCGGACCTCATGCGGCGCGTGCTGCCCGCTGACGAGTTCGCCAAGTGGTTCCACAAGTACCTGCCGGGCGCCGCGAAGGCCGAGCCGGTGAACCTGTTCGAGCCGGCGACGGTGACCGACCGCACCGACCCGCAGTTGGTTCACCTCGACGGGCTGAACCTGAGCCGCGCGTGGTGCCTGCGCGGCATTCTCACGGCACTGCCCAAAGATGATCCCGCGCGGGCGGCGCTGGCCGCGAGTGCCGCGAAGCACGCTGCGGCCGGGTTAAAACTGGTAAGCAGCGGGGACTATGCGGGCGAGCACTGGCTCGCGTCGTTCGCGGTGTGGATGCTGACGTTGCCGGCGCCGGGCTGACGGGTCCACGGCGGTGGGGTAGGCTGGGTCCTCTGTGGTGTCTCTCGCTCTACGGTAATTCCGGTGCTGGCGCAGGAATCGACGGGTTTTTCATTTCCCACCACACGCGTGCGCGAAATTCCTTGACTTCTTGTCGGTGCAAGGTCGCTCCTCGCGAGGGGCAATTACAGAGTTGTCCATCGCGTTAAACACGCGCCCCCGCATGTTCGCCTTTGGCGGACCGGGTGCGCCACTCCGACCGCACCTGCCCGAGCGCGCCCGTGCTTCCGACCACCGCATTCCCGACCGCCGACTTGGCACGAACTCCCGTACCGCATGTGCCCCGCGCGCTGGCGGGTGCCGACCTGCCGACAGTCGCGGGACCGGCGATGAGCGCCGACCAGGCCGCTTTGCCCCCAACACTCGCAACGCTCGCGGCCCCGGCGCACGCCGGGCGGCAAACGAGGGTGATCACAACCCCGCCGCCGTTTCGCGACCTCGCGCTGCCCGGCTCCGACTGGAGCGCCGACTGGGACGACGACGCGCCCGCGGGCGTGCGCCGGCCGCCGCGCGTCGGTGAAGTGGTGGTGGGGTTCAAGCTGGTGGGCGAGTTGGGCCGCGGGGCGTTCGCCCGGGTGTACCTGGCGCACCAGGAGGCGCTGGCGAACCGGCCGGTCGCGCTGAAGCTGACCCTGCGCCCGACCCGCGAGGCCGAGCGCTTGGCCCGGCTCCAGCACACCAACATAGTGCCCGTCTATTCGGTTCATGACGACGGCCCGGTGCAGGTGATCTGCATGCCGTTCCTGGGCCGCGCCACCATCGCGGACCTGCTCCGCGCGTACCGGGCCGACCACTCGTCTCGGCTGCACGCGCGCAAGACCTCGGCCCGATTCGCCCGCACGACCCTCGTGGACAGCAAGTCGGGGGCCGGGTCCGACGGGCGCAGCGGCGCCCCCCGCGGGCCGGCGTGGCCGTGGGACTCGGACGAGTCGCCGCCCATCGTCGGTGACCCGCTGGCGGTGCTGGGGGTCCTCGCGCAGCTCGCGGCCGGGCTGGAGCACGCGCACGCGCGCGGCATCATGCACTTGGACCTGAAGCCGGCAAACGTGCTGCTGGCCGACGACGGCACGCCGATGCTTCTGGACTTCAACCTGTCGTTCGACGCGAGCCGGCCGGACCGCGATATGGTCGGCGGGACGGTGCCGTACATGGCCGTCGAGCAACTGCTCGACATGCGGACCCGCGGGGCCGGCGCGCTGGACCCGCGGACCGACCTGTACGCGCTCGGCGCGATGGGGTTCGAGATGCTCACCGGCGGGGTGCCGTTTCCGCTCGCGGGGCGGGCGGCCCGCGACATCGAAGCGCAGGTGGCCGCGCGGCGGGCCGGCCCGCCGCCGCTCCGCGCCGGGCGGCCCGAAATCAGCCCCGCGGTCGAGGCCATCGTCCGCAAGTTGCTCGCGCCCGACCCCGCCGCCCGGTACCAGTCCGCGGCCGACCTGCGAACCGACCTCGAACGGCACCTGAACGACCTGCCCCTCCGGTTCGCAGCTGAACCGTCGGTGCGCGAGCGGTTCGGCAAGTGGCGCCGCCGCAACCCGGGGGTCGCGGTCCGGCTGATGGCGTCCGGCCTGATCGGACTCGCGCTCGGGCTCGGCGGGGTGGTTCACCAGCGGGCCGAGGCGAACGCACGCGCCGACGCCGTCGAACACGCCCGCGCCGCCCGCGCCGGGCTGGACGGGGTGCGGCTCGATCTCGTGCTGCCCGGCGACCCGGAGGCGCGGCGCCGCGGGGCGGAGCGCGCCGAGGCGGTGCTCGCGGGCTACGGCCTGCCCGGCGATACCGACTGGCAACAGAAGCCCGACGTGCGCCGGCTGCCCGCGGCCGAGCGCGCCGCCCTGGCCAGTGATATGGGCGAGATGCTCTTGCTGCTCGCGCAGGTTCACGCGCGCGACCTCAAGGCGCTCCCGGAGGCGGAGCGCCGCGCGGCCGCTACCCGCGCGTGGAAGCTGAACTCGGCGGCCCGCGGGTGCTTCCCCGCCGACGCCGTGCCCCCGGCGCTCGCGCAGCAGGCCGCCCGGCTCGCGCACGAGGCGGGCGAAGAGGCGCCGGCGGCGCCCGAGGAGGTGACCGGCAACGGGGGGCGCGCGAACTTCCTCGCTGCCGCGTTCGCCCTCCAGAGCGGCCGGTACGCGACCGCGGTTCCGCTGCTCGACCGCGTCATCACCGCCCAGCCGGACCACGCGGCCGCCCAGTTCTGCCTCGCGTACTGCCGCCAGCAACTCGGTCAGTACGCCCGCGCGCTGGAGCGGTACGATGCGGCCCGCGTGCTGCTGCCCAAAGACCCGCGCCCGGCGTTCCAGCGCGGCCTCATCCACGGTGTGTGCAAGAAGCCGGCGCTGGCCGAGGCCGAGTTCACCAGGGCCGTCGAACTGGACCCGGACCACGGCGAGGCGTACCGGAACCGCGGGCTGATGCGGTACCGCATGGCGAAGGCCGACGAGCCGGTGCCATCCCGAGCCGACGCCGCGCGCAAGTTGTTCGAGGCGGCCGAGAAGGACTACACGCTCGCGCTGGAGCGCGGCGCGTCCCCGCTGCACGTGCACCTGCTCCGCGCCGCGGCCCGCGACGGGCGCGACCCGGCCGGTGCGAAGGCCGACCGCGAAGCCGCGAAGGCTCTCCCGGTGAAAACCGAGATGGACTACGTCACCCGGGCCTCGACCCGCACACGCACCGACCCCGAGGGCGCCCTTACCGACTACCGCAAGGCGATCGAGATCAACCCGCGGTCGTTGATCGCGCTCCAGAACCAGGTTCACGTACTCGCCGACCGGCTGAACGAGAAGGACTTGCCCGCGGCGCTTACGGTCGCGGACCGGTTGGTCGAACTGTACCCCGAGTTCGCGCTGGCCCGGGCCGGCCGGGCGGTGGTCCTCGCCCGGCTCGGCAAGCGCGACGAGGCGCAAAAGGAGATCGAGCGGGCGCAACTGCTGTCCGACGACGCCGAGGTCAGTTTCCAGGCGGCGTGCGTGTTCGCGCTCGCGGCCGGGAAGAACCCCGACGACAAGGCGAAGGCCCTCGACCTGCTCCGCCGGGCGATTCGCGATGGGTATAGTGACCCCAGGGGACTGGATCACGCGGACTTCGACAACGTCCGCACGCACCCGGACTTCCGCGGCATCCGACAGGCTGCCGAGACCTTCCTCAAGTAATCACCTCCGATCACCCGTAACGCGAGCGGCCTCCACA
>JBJSXS010000953.1:0-16310 GCA_046086545.1 Gemmata sp. | reverse complement strand
GCACCGTTGACGACCCGTTCCGGCCCGAGTCGCCGCTGGGCCTTTACGCGCTCACCGCGGTCGTCGGCGGGTTGCTCGCGCTCGACCTGTGGCCGCTCGTCGCAAACTGGCTCCGCGGCCAGGGCGTTGAGGTTTCGAGTTGGGGCCGTGAGTTCTACGGGTTCCGGTTCGCACTCGTCGCGGCCGTCGTCGGCGGTGCGCGGGTGCTGTACACCTCGCTCGAAGCACTGTTCGAGGGGCGCATCGGGTCCGACCTCGCGCTCGCCATCGCGTGCCTCGCGGCCATCATCCTGCGCGAGCCGGTGGTCGCGGCGGAGGTGGTGTTCATCGGCCTCGTCGGCGAGTGCCTCGAAGCGCACACCTTCGCCCGCACGCAGCACGCGCTGGGCAGGCTCGCGGAACTGTTCCCCAATCGGTGTTGGGTGCTGCGCGACGGGGTGGAGGTGCGCACCTACACCGCGGACGTGATCGTCGGCGACAACGTCGTCGTGAAGCCCGGCGGGCGCATCCCCGTTGACGGCGTGGTGATCGACGGGCGCTCGGCGGTGGACGCGAGCGCCATCACCGGCGAAAGCCTGCCCGTCGATAAGGGGCCGGGGGACACGGTCCTTGCGGGCAGCATCGTCCAGCAGGGCGCGCTCACGGTCGAGGCGAAGAAGGTCGCGCGCCAGACGGTCGCGGGGCAGGTGATCGAACTGACCGGGCAGGCGCTCAAGGACAAGGCGCCGCTCGAGCGCCACGCCGACAGGCTCGCCCGGTACTTCTTGCCCGTGGTGCTGGCACTCGCGCTGATCACCTTTTTGGGGAACGTCGCGTACCACCTCGCGGGCACGCCGCAGCCGGGGTTCCCCAAACCGACGCTCAAGGCCGCGGCGAAGGTGGCCGCCTACCCGGCACTCGCGGTGCTGGTGGTGGCGTGCCCGTGCGCGCTGATCCTCGCCACGCCCGCCGCGGTCATCGCCGCACTCGGGCGGCTGGCCGGGACCGGCGTTCTCATCAAGGGCGGGTCGGCGCTCGAGCGGCTGGCGAACGTCACGGCGTTCGCGTTCGACAAGACCGGCACGCTCACCACCGGCGCGCTCGAACTCGGCGACGTGGTCCCCGTCGGCGGCGCGAGCGCCGACGAGTTGCTCGCGGCCGCGGCCACCGCCGAACAGAAGAGCGAGCACCCGCTCGCGCGACTCATCGTGCGCGTGGCCGCCGCGCGCGGGCTGAACCTGCCTCCGCTCGAAGCGTTCCAGGCGCACCCGGGGGCCGGGGTCACCGCGACCGCGAACGGCGCGGCGCTGGTGGTCGGCACGCGCCGGCTGATGGCCGAGCAAGGGGTCGCGGTGCCCGCCGATGTGCTCGCGGCCCTCGAACAACTCGACGCGACCGGACAAACCTCCCTGCTCGTCGTGCGGAGCGGCGCGATTCTCGGTGCCGTCGGCGCCCGTGACACGCTGCGCCCCGAGGCGGCGCAAGTGCTGGCCGACCTCCGCGCGCTGGGGATCCGAGCGGTGGCGCTGCTCACCGGCGACCGAGCCGCCGTCGCGCGGGCCGTGGCCGAACAGCTCCCGGTGACCGACGTTCGGGCCGAGATGCTGCCCGCGCAGAAGGCCGAGTGGGTGGGGCGCGGGGGAGGGGGCACACCGGCCCCGAACCGCTCCCCGCACGGCGGGGAGACAGATAACGGCGCTTCGCTGGCACCGGGCGACGCGCCGAACGCTTCTTCCGCATCCCCGGGGGGCGGGGGTCAGGCGGCGGGCGGCCTCCCGTCCGTCGCCTTCGTCGGGGACGGGATCAACGACGCCCCCGCGCTGGCCCGCGCCGGCGTGGGCATCGCCATCGGCACCGGCACCGAGATCGCGGCCGAGGCCGGCGACATCGTGATGATGGGGCCGCTGCTCGCCCCGCTCCCGCTGCTGGTGAAGCTGTCGCGCGAGACGGTGCGCATCATCAAGCAGAACATCCTGTACTTCGCGTTCGGGGCGAACCTCGTCGGCGTGCTGCTCACCGGGCTGCTGTGGCCGCTGTTCGGGTCGTCGCCGGAGTGGTACGAGTCGGCCCCGCTCGCGGCCGTCGTCTACCACCAGATCGGCTCGCTCGCGGTGCTGCTGAACTCGATGCGGCTGCTCGCGTTCGCTCGGGCGGAGGGCCGTGCGCTGTCGCGCGCGAGGGGCGCGGCGAGGGCCGTGGAGGGGTGGCTCGGGGCGCTGTCCGTCGATGGCGCGGTGCACGCCCTCGCGCACAACTGGAAGCTGGTCCGCGCCGGAGCGGTCGGCGCCGCGCTCCTCGCGCTCGCGCTCTCGGCCCTCGCCCAGGTCGAAACCGGGGAAGTCGGTGTGGTGCGGCGGTTCGGCGCGCCGGTCGCGGACCTGGCGCCGGGGCTGCACGTGCGCTGGCCGTGGCCCGTGGAGAGCGTCACGCGCGTCCGCCCGGACGAGGTGCGCGCGGTCGAGCTCGGGTTCCGCGTCGCGCCCGAGAAGCAGGACCGGCGCCCCGGCAGCAACACCTGGACGAGCGGGCACGGGAACGGGGTCGCCCCCGTCACCGACGAGGCGGTGATGATCACCGGGGACGGCGATCTGGTCGAAATCCTGGCCACCGTGCGCTACCGCGCGACCGACCCACGAAAGTACCTGTTCGGCACGCGCGACCCGGACGGGCTGGTGCGGTCGTCCGCCGAAGCGGTGCTGCGCGAGTTGGTCGCCGGCAACCGGTTCCTGGAACTGCTCACGCTCAAGCGCGCGGAACTGGAGCGCGCCGCCCTCCAGCGCCTGAACACGCGGCTCGCGGCGGCCGCGCCCGACGGCACCGGCATCACTCTCGACGGGTTCACGCTGCACGACCTGCACCCGCCGCCGGAAGTGGTGAACTCGTACCACTCCGTCGCGAAGGCGATTCAGGAGCGCGACAAGGCGATCAACGAAGCCGTCGCGAGTGCCACGCGCACGCGGCGCCGCGCCGAAGAAGACGCGGACTGGGTGTTGAAGCGCGCCGACGCCGACCGGCACGGCAAGGTGGAAGGCGCGAGGGCCGACCGCGACGCGTTCCTCGCGTGGCACGCCGCTCGCACGAAGCTCGCCGACGCGGAAGAGGCGGCACTCGCGAAGGAGCGCGCCGACCGCGTCGCGGCCAAGCAGGACCCGGCCGCGGTGGACAGGGACATCGCCGAGCGCCGCGCGCGGCTGCTCGCCGAGCGCCGCGCGCTGCTCGAAACGCGCCTCACCTACCAGACGGTCGTGGACGTGCTGCGCACGCGCGACAAGGTGATCATCGACGCGCCGGACGGGCCCGGCCGCCGGCACCTGTTCCTGCTCGACCCGGAGTTGCTCAAGTTCCCACAACTGATCGCGCCGCGCACGGTCGATAAAGACCCTTGAAGCCGTTGACCGGGCCACGGCCCACGGCCCCCCGCTTGCGGCTCGGGTATCGCACCGGCCCCGCGGGAACGTGTGCGGAGCCGCGGGGCTACTTCTTCTCCAGGCAGTACAGATACTTGTCGGAGCGGATGAACAGCTTGCCGTCGGCGGCCACGGGGCTCGCGTAGAACAGGCCGCCGTCGCGGAGGTCGTTGGTCGCGATCAGCTCGAAGGTGGGTTTGGCCGCGACCACGAACGTGCGCCCGTCGCGCGACTGGTAGTGCATCCGCCCGTCCGCGAGCAGCGCCGACGCGTAGATGATGTCCGCGCGCGGGAGCCGCTCCTCGTACACCACCTCGCCGGTCGCGGCCTTCGCGCAGTACGCGGTCCCGGTCGCCTCGTTCGCCCAGTACAGGTGCCCGTCGCTGAACACCGGCGACGACACGTTCGCACCCTTCTTGCTGGTCCAGAGCCGGTGCGTTTTGGTCACGTCGCCGGACCCGCCGGTGCGCACCGCCAGGGCCGCGACGCCGCTGCGCCCGCCGAGCGCGTACACGACGCCGTCGTGCGCGACCAGGCTCGGCACCATGTACCACCCGATGTCCGTGGCACACGACCACAGGGCCGCGCCGGTCGCGGGGTCGAACGCGAGCACCTTTCCCTGAACGGCGACCACGAGTTCGTCCCTGCCGTCCTTGTTCGTCACCACAATCGGCGTGTTCCACGACTCCCTGATGCCGGTCGCCTTCCACTTCTCCTTTCCGGTCTTCTTGTCGAGCGCGTACAGGGTCTGGCTCTCGACGCTGGCGTTGATGAACACCAGCTCGCCGTGCAGCACCGGGGACGCGGCCGACCCCCAGTCGCTCAGCTTCGTGCCCGCGTCCGCCTGCCACAGTTGTTTACCGGTGTGGTCGAACGCGACGGCCCCGGACTTGCCGAAGAAGCAGTACACGCGCTCGGCGTCCACCGCGGGCGTGCTCGACGCGTACCCGTGGTTGTCGCGGATGCGCTCCTGTTCCGGCAACTTCGCTTCGACCGGGGTGTTGGTCAGCATCTTGCCGGTCTTGCGGTCGAGGGCGAGCAGGTGGCGGCGCAGGTCGGCCTGCTGCCCGCCGGCTTTGCCGGGCACGTTGTACCCGGTGTAGCACGTGATGAAGATGCGGTCGCCGAAGAACACCGGCGACGACGTGCCCGGGCCCGGCATCTCGGCCCTCCACGCCACCCCGGCCTTCGCGCCCCACTCCGCGGGCAGGCCCTTCTCCGCGCTCGAGCCGCTGCCGGTCGGCCCACGGAACCGCGCCCAGTCGGCCGCCGGGAGCGCAAGTGCGAGAGCCGGTACGAGGGAGAGCGACAGCAGGTGGCGCGTCATGGGGTTTCTTCGGAGAGGGTGGGGACGGTTCGGCGAGTGTACCGCAAGCCGCGCCGAGGGGAATCACCCTTTGGGATAAACGCTCACGGCGCTGCCGGCCGCGAGGACCACACTCGCCGGGGCCGCGCCGCTCATCACGCCCCACTCCGGGCCGTACAGTGTCCCCCAATCGACGTCGGCGGCGAACTCGCGCACCGGGTACACGTCCCACTCCGGGTGGTTCACCTCGTAGCGGATGAGCTTGCCGCGGCGCGACGTGCCGAAGCCCCAGGAGTGTTCCTTGAACCAGTGCTCGACGCTGTCGGGACCGGGGCGCACGGCGGGCTTGCTCCCGACCGCGCGGAGCGCGTGAACACGGTTCGCCCAGCGCAAGGTGTACGTAGCGGCCAGCGCGTCGGCGGTGTCGCTCACGTCCATCGTCATGCGGGCCGCGCGGTACGGCTCGTTGTAGATCACGCGCGCCATCGTCGCGACCGTCCATTGGGGCACGAACTCGCGCACGAAGCACACGCCCCGCTCGCCGTTGTGCGAGACGTAAAAGCGCAGGTTCCACTCCGGGAAGTGGCGGAACCCGGGCCAGCCGATGCCGAGGACGCGGGTGTTGAGGAACTGGAACCCGACGAGGCTCGCCCAGCACCGCCCGTCCCGGAAGTCGAGCGCGCACCCGGGCGGCACCAGCGGGTGCAGGAGCCGTTCGGGCACCGCGTAGTTCGCCAGGATGAGGTTGCACCAGCGCGCGGTGAGGAACGATCGGCGGGACATGAGCGGCACCTACTTCGCGGTCGGTTGCTTCGCCAGGTCGGTGAGCTTCTTGAGGTCCAGTTTGCCGCTGCCGAGGACCGGCATCGCGTCCACCGGGTGGCAGTCGCGGCGGTCCGGCACCCACAGGTTGGGCAGCCCGCGCTTCGGTAGCGCCGCGAGCAGGTCGGCCAGTTTCGGTTCGATACTCGGGAGGTACAGCACGACCAACTTTTCGCCGCGCTTCTCGTCGGGCACGGCGGCCACGGCCAGCACCCGCTCGCCGCCGGTCGCCAGCACGTCGTGCATCTCGTCGTCCAATTTCTCCAGGGGTATCATCTCCCCCGCGATCTTCGCGAACCGCGACAGCCGCCCGGTGATGCGGACGAACCCGGTCGGCTCGACCACGCCCATGTCGCCGGTGTTGTACCACCCGTCGCGGATCACCTGCGCGGTCTTCTCGGGCTGGCGCAGGTAGCCGACCATCACGTTCGGCCCTTTCGCGCACAGCGCGCCCTCGGTCCCGACGGGCAGCGGTTCGTTGGTGTCGGGGTCGAACGCCCGAACACACACGCCGAAGATCGGCTGGCCCACGCTGCCGCGCGCGTTCCGCCGCTGCCGCACCCCGCTCGCTTCGACGTCGGGCATGTTGCACGACACGACCGGCGACAGTTCGGTGCAGCCGTACCCTTCGAGCGGCAGCACGCCGAACTTGTCCCGGAACTCGTCCTGCAACTTCACCGGCAGCTTCTCCGCGCCGCACACGATGAGCCGGAGCGTGCGGAAGTCGTCCGCCCCGCACCGGCGCATGTAGAACCGCAGGAAGGTGGCGGTCGCGGTCATCACCGTGGCCTTGTTGGCACGCGCGATCTCGCCCACCTCCTTCGCCTGCCGCGGGTCCGGGAAGTACACCGCCACGCACGGCACCCCCATCGGCAGCCACAGGCAGATGGTGTACCCGGTGGTGTGGAAGAACGGCAGGATGCCGAACAGCACCTCCCCGGGCACCACCTCGAGTGTGCGGAACGACGCGTCCATGTTCGCCGCGATGTTGCGGTGCGACAGCACCGCGCCCTTCGGCTCGCCGGTGCTGCCGCTGGAGAACATGATGGTCAGCGGGTCGTCGATCTTGTGCCGGTGCAGCCCGAGAAGGAACCGGTCGATGGCCCACCCGGGCAACAACAGCACGAGCAAAAACGTGCCGATCCGCCGGCCCCGCGAGACGCCGTCCAGCGCGTCCTCGAGATACACCAGGTGCACGTCGGCCGGCAAATCGAGCGGCACGCGGGCCACGAACCTCTTCGCGGTGATGACGGTGCGCACCCCGGCCTGCTGAACCGCGGAGCGCACGGCGGCCGCCCCGGCCGTGTAATTGAGGTTCACCGACGCCTTGCCCAGGAACGAAACGCCAATGTTCGCCAACAACCCGCCGAGGCCCGTGGGGAGCCAGATGCCGACGTTCGGCGCGTCGCCCGCGCGGGCGCGCAAGTACCGCGTCACGCACACCGCGCCCGCGAGCAACTTCGCCCAGGTGAGCGTGCGGGGCGGCGCGCCGGGCGAGTTGTCGATCACCGCCGGACGGAACAGGCGCCGGAACTTGGCCGCGGCACGCACGAACCGCCGGTGAACGGGAAGCAGGTGCGCGCTTTCGAGGATCGCGAGGTCGGCCAGGCTCTCCTGCACGGCCTGGCGCAGGTTGGGGGCCGAGGGTATTTTGTCGGTGCCCCCTTCCGGGGGGGGAGGGGGCACCGACAAGGGGCGCCCGAACAGCACGCTCACCCGCGGGCGGAACGCCTTCGGCCACTTGCGCAGGACCGGCCCGCCGCCGTGGCTGAAGAACCCGCCCCACAGCCCCCACGTCGCGGCCGGGACCACCGCGACCGGCGAGGCCACCAGGCGCAGCACGCGCTCGACGCCGCGCGTGAACGGGCGCATCTGCCCGGTGCGCGTCAGCCGCCCCTCGGGGAACATCACCACCACCTGCCCCGCTTCGAGCGCCGCGGCGATGCGGTTCAACGTCTCGCCCGCGGAGCGCGGCCGCAGGGGGCGCGAGTCGATCCGAATGGTCCGGTGCCGGGCCCACGACAGGAAGAACCGCAACAGGGGGCGGTGGTGGTACCCGCTCCACGCCACGAACGCCGCGCGCCGCGGGCACGCCACCCAGAGCGCCAGCCAGTCGAGCCGGCTCGCGTGGTTCGCGACGATCAGCACGCCGCCGCTCCTGGGGACGCGCTCGGCGTGGTACACCGTGAACCGGTACAGCACGCGCGCGGCGGCCCACAGCGCCGGGCGCAACAGCGGAGGGAACAGCCACGTCAGCGCCAATAGAGCGGCGCCGGCGGCCAGCAAGGCGAGGGCCACATCCACGAATTCGGCCATGAACGGTCCCGTGCCGCCGCGACCCGAAGGGGAACACGCGCGGGGTGAAGATGACTCGCCCAGATTACGCCACTTGCTGCCCCGTGCCAACGGTGCCCGCGCCGGAGGCACCCGGTGCCGCGAACGCACCCATGTCCGCTTGCAGGTACCGCAAACCGGCGATATATGCCCCGCACTTCGTTGGGACTTGCATCTGAGGACGCGGGGAGCGGATACGGCCGGCGAGTTAGGGGGACTCGCCGGCCCGGTGGGATACGAACAGGGGAACGGTTCATGCCGACGCAGTGCGACGAGCTCATTCGCCATGTGTTACGGGATGAGGCACTCACTCGCGGACTGGGAGACATCGAAGCGCGGATGCTGGTGGAGTGGCTGGCGGACTGGACCGAGTTGCTGTCCGACGCGGCCCGCACCGAGGACGACGCGTGGTCGTGCGTCGCCCGGCTGTGCCGCCGCGGCCGCGCCATCGGCCGGTTCGTCCAACTCTGGAACGAGCCGTTCGACCGCGGTGCCGCGGTGCAGCTGGCCGCGTCCGAGCGGTTCGACTGGCCGCTGCCGGCCACCGACATGGACCCCGGCGACCTGATGCACCACATCCTCACCTGGGAGAATCAGCATCCGGGCACGTGACAACTGCGTAAAATTGGGAGCCGAGCGCGGAGCACACAGGCGTTTGGGCACGGCGGGCGGGAAAGGCGGTCACGCGGGTTCCTCTGAACCGGCGCCCCGTCACCGCCCGCCTGACCACGAACTTCTGGCGGGCCGCAGGGCGAACTTGTGATGTTTGCCGTTTCTGAGGTATGATCGTTAAAGTTCGATCAGCCGCGCCACCCGGTTTGCTCCGCGCCGCGCAGTACGAGGTTCCAACGTGAGCAACACCCCAGCCGCCGCGCCCGCCGCTCAAACGTCCGGCGGGGGCGAGGACGCCCGAGCCAAGTACGCGCGCCGAATCGAGGACGCGTTCGAGTCGGCCGGGAAGTTGGCCGGGTCCGCGCTCGCGCCGACCGAGTTCTATCAGCAGTTCTTGAATCGCACCCTCGGTGCCATCGACGCGCCGGCGGGTGCCGTCTGGCTCCGCACCCCACAAGGGTTCTTGCAACTCGCCTGTCAGGAGAACATTGACAAGGTCGGGCTGGACACGCGCCGCGGCGCGCGGCAGTGCCACAACGAGGTGCTGCGGCAGGTGTTCCAGTCGAACCCGCCGCGCCCGGTGCTGCTCGAGCCCAACGGCCGGATGCAACCCGGCCCCGGCGAGCCGGGGCCGGTGCCGCCCGCCAACCTGAACGACCACTTCACGCTCTTCGCCCCGATCGTCACCCCGGACAAGCAGTCGCTCGGCATTCTGGAGGTGTTCCAGGACGCCACACACGACCCGCGCATCTACCCCACCTTCTTGAACTACACGTTCCAGATGGCCGGGTACGCGAGCCAGTACCACAACTTCAGCAACGCCCGCGTCGCCGCCGGCGTCGAGAAGACGTACGCGCAGGTCGAAGCGTTCGCGCGCCAGATCCACACCAGCCTGAACCCGACCGAGGTGGCGTACCACGTCGCCAACGAGGGGCGCAAACTCATCGAGTGCGATAGGCTGTGCGTCGGTATCCGGCACGACCGCTCGCGGGTCACCGTCGAGGCGGTCAGCGGGGCCGACGTGGTCGAGAAGGCCAGCACGCACGTCCGCTCGCTCCGCCGGCTCATGGAAGCCGTTCTCCATTGGGGCGAACCACTTACGTTCAAGGGCGAGAAGGACGCCGGGCTGCCGCCGGCCGTGGCCCACGCGCTCGACGACTACCTGCACGAGAGCCAACCGAAGTTGCTCATCGTGCAACCGTGCCGCGACGATCGCGAGAAGGACGCCAAGAAGCCGGCCCGCGCGGTTCTGGTGATGGAGTGCTTCAACCCGCCGGAGCAGACCGAGCCGCTGTTGCAGCGGTTCGAGGTGGTGACCAGGCACGCGGCCCCGGCGCTGTACAACGCGGCCGAGTTGCACCGCGTGCCGCTCAAGTTCCTCTGGTGGCCCATCGCCCGCATTCAGGAAGGGATCGGGGGCAAGCGGCGGTTCATCGCCGCGTCGGCCGCGGTGCTGCTCGCGCTGCTGGTGGGCGCGATGATCGCGGTGCCCGCGCCGCTCCGCATGGAGGCGAAGGGCCAGATGCTGCCCGTCGAGATCGCGAAGATCTACCCACCCCGCGAGGGCGTGGTGAAAGAGATCCGCGTGAAGCCGGGCCAGTACGTGGACCCGAACTTCGAAGTGGTGGCGCTGTACAGCGAGGGGCTGGCCGACGAGTACAACCGGGCGCGCGGGGAGTGGGTCGAGCAGAGCGGACTCGTGGATCACTACGCCAAGCAGTTGCAGCCGGCCGGCCTGAGCAAGGAAGAGCGGAACCGGATCGCGGCCGACAAGGCGGTCGCCGAGGGCCGGGCCAAGAAAGCGCTCGGCGACATGGAGGCGCTGGACGCCCAGTACAACAAGCTGAACAACCGGCCCAACAGCAGGGGCCAGGCGAACCCGGCCGGCCCCGGGCACTTCCGGGCCATCGCCCCCGACTTCGACACCCGGCTGGCGCGCGTGGCCGGCCGCTCGCGGTGGGAGGTGCTCAACGACGACCGCCGTGAGAACCTGCTCGGCCGCACCATGCGGCCCAACGAGGAGCTGCTGCGCCTCGGCAACCTCGAAGGCGACTGGCAGGTCGAGCTGAAGATTCCCCAGCGCAACGTCGGGCAGGTGCTCAAGGCGTTCGCGGACCCGACGCTGCACAAGACCGAAGACGACCCGCGGAAGGGCAAGCGCAAGTACCTCGACGTGGACGTGCTGCTGTCCAGCCAGACCGACACCAGCTACCTGGGCCGGCTGTACCGCGACGACGTGGGCCAGGAGGCGGTGCCCAACAAGAACGAGCACGACGAGAACGAGCCGGTCGTCACCGCCTACGTGAAGCTGAACGTGAAGGGCATCCCGGACGACCGGTGGGTGCCGCGGAACCACTTCGTCACCGGCCTGGAGGCGCGCACCCGCATCCGGTGCGGCAACCACGCCCTCGGGTACACCCTGTTCCACGGCGTCTGGGAGTGGTTCTACGAGAAGGTCGTGTTCTTCTTCTAAACAGTTTTCAGTGCCCCGCTTTCAGCCCCCGGGATCCGGCACGAGACGCACCGAGAACTGAACGCACGGCACCGCCGACCGAAAACTGCACACGGAACAGCTGAGGGCTCCTCCTATGCACGCGGGCAAACTCGCGCTCTGGTGCCTGCCGGCGGCCCTCGCCGGCGCGCTGCTCGGTTGCAAACCGAACCCGGCCGGCGGCGACAGCAAGCCCGGTCAGGCCGAGGCGCCCGCCGACATCGGCGCGGTGCTGTACCCGCCCGCCCCGCACCCGGTGTACTCGGCCCCGGACGTGCGGCGCGAGGCGCTGGTGATCCCGAACTGCGTCGTGCAGTACGAGGAGCGGCAGGTGGTGTCGGCCGAGACGGACGGCACCATCGAGCTGTTCGCCAGCGAGTTCAAGCCGGGCGAGTACGAGAAGCTGCTCGCCGACCCGAACCTGACCGACGAGCAGAAGCGCGAGTGGATCGTGTTCCACCCGCGCGACCCGAACCCGGCCAGCCCGACCCCGCTGAAGCGCATCCGGGAGGGCCGCCCGGTGGACGCGGGGCAGGTGATCGCGTTCATGGACGCGCGGCTGGTGCTGGCCCGGCGCGAGGGCGCGATGAAGATCATGGAGTCGGCACAGGAGGCCAAGAAGAACGCCGCCACCGCCGCCGACGCCGCCCGGAAGAAGTACGAGACCACGCTCAAGGTCTACAACGGCGTGTTCTCCAAGGAGGTGCTCGACGACCTCATCACCTACAGCCGGTTCCTGGAGAACCTGGACCAGGCGAACCAGCAGATCGCCAAGTCCAAGGCGGACCACGACGAGGCCGGCATCCTGCTGGAGCGGCACAAGGTGCGGAGCACGGTCGGCGGCACCATCCGCACCCTCGCCAAGAACCCCGGCGAGTACGTCAAGGCGGGCGAAAAGGTGATGGAGGTGGAGGGAACCAGCAAGGTGCGGATCGAGGGCCAGATCGGGGTCGAGCACTACGCCGCGGTGCGCGAGTGCATGGAGAAGAACCGGCCCTTGATCGTCGAGCCGGCGCTGCCCGGCGCGCCGCTCGCGTCGCACGGCGGGCACCGCCAGCCGGTCACCGGGGTCGCGGTCACGGCCGCCAGGGCGACCGTGCCGGGGGCCGCCGGGGCCGTCACCGACGTGCTCGTGCCGCTGGTCGTGTCGGCCGGGGCCGACGGCACCGCGCTGGTGTGGGAGCCGCGGCTGGGCGACACCAGGCTCAAGCGGCCCGCGGTGCCGTACAACCTGCCGCACCCGGTCGGCGTGCGGAGCGTGGCCGCCAGCCCCACCGCCCCGCTGGTCGTCACCGGGGCGGACGACGGCAAGGTGCGAATCTGGGACGTGTCTAACCGCGACCGCGACCCGGCCAAACCCCCGACCCCGAGGGCGGAGCTGGAGGAGGGCCACGGCTCCGCGGTGCAGGCGGTCGCGGTCAGCCCGAGCGGCCACTTCTTCGCCACCGCCGCCGGGCGCGACGTGTTCATGTGGGACCTGGCCGGGGCGAAGAAAAAGTACGCGCTGCCGGCCGAGCACAAGGACTCGGTCACCGCGGTCAGCTTCACCCCGCAGAACACGCTGGTCACCGCGTCCCGGGACGGCACCGTAAAGGTCTGGAAGCTGGGCACCGCCGGGGCCGCCGTGCTGTACACGCTCGACCACCGGGCCGGCGTGGTGGACGTGCTGGGGGTGAGCCGCGACGGCGCCCGGCTGCTGTTCGACCAGGACAAGAGCCGCATCGACCTGGTGGACCCGGCCACCCGGCAGACGGTCGGCCAGATCCAGAACGCCAGCTCGGCCGGGTCGTTCGCCACGGTCGCCGCGTTCGGCCCGGACGAGGTGCCCCCGGGGGCCGACGCGGCCACGGTCCCGTACACCGTGGCCACCGCCGGCGGCGACGGCGACCTCAAGGGCGTGCTGCAGGTGTGGCAAACGGACCGGACCGGGGGCCGCGGGGCCGAGGTGGGCCGCCTGGTCACCCCGGAGCGGGCGCCGATCACCGCGGCCGCGTTCAGCCCGATCCGCGGCGAGCCGTTCGTGGTCGTCGGGGCCAGCGACGGGTCGGTTCACCTGTGGCGAACCCCGGCCGCCGGCCCGAAGAAGCACGAGGGCCGCGTGGTCAACGTGGACTCCACCGACAAGCGGTCCGTCACGGTCCGGGTCGAGATGCGCAACGACGTGCTGCGGCTGCTGGACAACAGCGTCGCCAACGTCATCATCCCGGCCCCGTAGTGTTCGGCTCTCGGTTTCCGGTGTTCAGTCGCCCGGCCCCGGCGCGAGCAACGGAACACGGCCCGACCGCCGCCCCGCTGAAAGCCGACCACCGCCATGGCCAACGACCTGATCGCCAACCTGAACAACCCGGCCGAGCGCCGCAAGGCGGTGCGGCTGCGGGTGCGGCCGGACCTGCAGGCGTTCGAGCAGAAGTACGAGGGGAAGACGTTCACCGTGGTCAAGGACCCGGTGTGCCTGCGGTACTACCGGTTCAGCAAGCAGGAACACTTCGTGTTCGGCCTGTTCGACGGCAAGCACACGATGGAGGAGGTGCAGGAAGCGTTCGAGGACGAGTTCAAGCCGATGCGGCTGGAGCTGGCCGACCTCGAAGGCTTCGCGCGGCAGCTGGTGACCGCGGGCCTGGTGCAGAACGAGCAGCCGGGCGCGGCCCGGCACCTGTTCGAGCGCCGCGCCAAGCAGCGCCGGCTGCGCCGGCTCGCGACCGTCAGCAACATCTTGTACCTGAAGCTCCCCGTCTTCGACCCGGACCGGCTGCTGAAGTGGATGTACGGCCACCTGTGGTGGATCTTCACCACGTGGTTCTTCGCCGCCAGCGTCGGGCTGATGCTCGCGGCGGTTGTGCACGTGACGCTGCACTTCAACACGTTCCGGGCCAAGCTCCCGGCGTACCAGGAGTTCTTCACCTGGAACTCCGTGCTGTACATGTGGATCTCGCTGGGCGTGGTGAAGATCGTCCACGAGTTCGGGCACGGGCTGTCGTGTAAAGCGTTCGGCGGCGAGTGCCAAGAGATGGGCGTCCTGCTCATGTGCCTGTCGCCGGCGCTGTACGCGAACGTGACCGACGCGTGGACGCTGGCCGACAAGTGGAAGCGCATCATCATCAGCTTCGCCGGCATCTACGTCGAACTGGTGATCGCGTCGATCGCGACGTTCGTGTGGTGGTACACGCCGGCGTACCCGACCGCGAACAACATCGCGCTGTGCATCATGGTGCTGTGCTCGGTGTCCACCGTCATGTTCAACGCGAACCCGCTGATGCGGTTCGACGGGTACTACATCCTGGCCGACTGGCTCGAGGTGCCGAACCTGCGCGAGAAGGCGAACCGGTTCCTGAACAACCTGTTCCTGTCGAAGTGTCTGGGGGTGGAGACGCCGCCCGAGGCGTACATGGCGCCCGGCCGCAAGTGGCTGTTCGTCCTGTACGCGGTGGCGAGCTGGGTGTACCGGTGGGTGGTGACGTTCAGCATCCTGTGGTTCCTGGCCGACTTCCTGGGCCCGAAGCTGAAAGTCCTGAGCCAGATGTTGGCGGTCGTGTCGCTGGCGTCGATCTTCGTCTGGCCGGGGTACCGGGTGATCAAAAACATTCGTCAGCGGGGGCGGTTACCAGACATGAAAGCGGCACGGGTGTACATCACCCTGGGCGTGTTCGCGGCGTTCCTGCTGGCGTTCTTCTTCCTGCCGCTGCCGGTGAGTCGGGTGCAGGAGACGGGCCTGGTCGCGGTCGCCCCCGAAGCGCTGGAGGGCGTCATGCTGGCGGAGCCGGCGCGGCTGGTGGCGCTGGAGGACGTGAGCCCGGGCCAGCCGGTGCGCCGCGGGCAGTTGCTGGGCACCTTCAAGAGCGAAGACCTGGAGGTGAAGCTGGCGGCCGCGCGGTCGGTGCGGACCGAGCAGCGGCTCACCGCCGACCTGCTGAGCGCGGCCGCGCTCAAGGCCCGCGGGACGCCGGACGCCGACAAGTTCGCGAGCGACCACGCCCGGGCCCGAGCGAAGGCCGACACCGCCGACGACGACGTGAACCGCCTGCTCGCCCGGCAGGCCCGGATGCGCGAGCTGAAGGCCCCCCGGGACGGCACCCTCATCGCCGCGCCCAAGCGCGACGAGGTGGGCAAGCTGTTCGACCGCGGGTACACGGAAACGACCCCGGTGTTCGCGGTCGGCGACCCGACGAAGCTGGTGCTGCGGGTGCCGGTCAGCCCGCCGGACTACCGGCTCCTGAAGGAAGACCTGGCCGAGCGCGGCCAGCTAGCCGTCTCGGTGTGCGCGAAGGGCCGCAGCGACCGCACGTTCAGCGGCACCCTCAAGAAGCTGCCGGCGCAGAACGCGGCCACGGTGCCGCTCGCGCTGACCCAGCGCGGCGGCGGCCCGCTGGCCGTCAAGCCGGGCGAAGACCCGAACGTCCTGATCCCGCTGGCGCAGGTTTACCTGGTGGAGATCGAGTTGACCGACCCGGACACCGCCATCGACCCGGGCCAGCTCGCGGTGGTGAAGGTCCACGCCCGCTGGCGCAGCGGCGCGTGGTGGGTGGCCCGGGCCCTCTCGAACTCGCTGGACATCGGGCTGTACTGAGCCCGACTGGGGCCCGGTTCCGGGCCGAAGGCGGCGCACCCCGCGTTCGGCCCGGAGCTAGCAGTTCGCGCTCGCGTTCTCGGGCACCCCGTTCGCGCGTGTCCCGCGGGCCAGCGCCAGCGCGCCGGCAGCCAGCCCCCTCAGCGAAACGACCCGGCGGGCCGGCCAGCGCAGCGCCCGCGCGTACCACGCGAGCGACGCGCGCGGCTCGCTGGCGCGCATCACGTACCCGAGCGTCTGGCACGTCGACGCGTACCCGTCCGCGAGTGCCGCACCCGGGACCTGCTCGCGCACGCCGTAGCGCCCCTCGGCGCGGTGCATGATCGAGAGCGCCGTGTCCACGCGGTCGAGCAGCCGCTTCGACAGGCTCCCGTGCCCGGTGCGGTACCGCACCAGCTCCTCGTCCACGAAGTCGAACGCATGGAACTTCGCGACGCGGAGCCACAAATCATAATCGATGGCGAGATCCCACTGCGGATCGAACGCCCCGACCCGGGCGAACACTTCTCGCTTCACCACGGCCGACGAGAAGCAGACGAAATTGCGGGCGAACATGTCCGGGAGCACGCGCCCGCGAGGAAAGCCACCGGTCGGCTTCGCGGGCACCGCCCGCCCCTCTTCGTCCATGAGCGAGCGCCGGCAGAACACCACGCCCACGTCGGGCCGCGCGGCGAACACCGCGTGTTGCTTTTCGAGCTTGGTCGGCTCCCACGCGTCGTCGGCGTCGAGGAACGCGACGAGCGGGGCGCGGCTCAGGCGGATGCCAAGGTTCTTCGCGCGCGGCTGCCCCAGGGT
>JBJSXS010000952.1:0-7512 GCA_046086545.1 Gemmata sp. | reverse complement strand
CGGTGCCGCCGGTGCCGACCCCGCACACGAACACCGTCACCTTGCCCTTGGTCTGCTCCCACAGCTCGGGCCCGGTGGTGCGGTAGTGAACCTCGGGGTTCGCGAGGTTCGTGAACTGGTTCGGGCGCCACGCGCCCGGGACCTCGCGCGCCAGCCGGTCCGCGACCCCGTTGTAGCTCTCGGGCGAGTCCGGCGCGACCGCGGTCGGCGTGATCACGACCTCCGCGCCGTACGCTTTGAGCAGCAGAATCTTCTCGTGCGACATCTTGTCCGGCAGCACGAAGATGCACCGGTAGCCCTTGACCGCGGCCACCATCGCGAGGCCGACCCCGGTGTTCCCCGCCGTCGCCTCGATGATGGTGCCGCCGGGGCGCAGGAGCCCGCGCTGTTCCGCGTCGGCGATCATGGCCATCGCGACCCGGTCCTTGACGCTCCCGCCGGGGTTGGCGAACTCGACCTTGACCGCGACCTTCGCCTGCAGCCCCTCGCTGAGCCGGTTGAGCAGCACCAGCGGCGTGTGGCCGACGGTGTCGAGAACGGATTCGAGCATGGCCCCTCCGGCTCGCGAAAATTCGAAATTCGAAGTACTAAATCCGAAACAAATACCAGACAATTCGGGCGGCGGACCGGGTGCCCGCGCGTACCCTTGTTGTATTCCTTTCGGGTTTCGTACTTCCGATTTCGGGTTTACTGCTGATGAGCTTGCCCAGCCAATCCGTCGCCCTGCTGCAAGCGGCCCGCGACCTCGTGCGCAGCCTGCCGGCCGACGCCGTGCTGCTGCTCACCGAAACCAGCATCGACTGGGACGAGGTGGGCCGCATGCTCGCCGGGTGCCGGCTGTTCGTCGCGGCCGAAAACCCGGCGCTCACCAAGTCGCTCCGCGAGAGCCCGGACTGGACCGTCATCGACCTCGACCCCGAACCGCTGCCCACCCAGGAGCGCATGAACGCGGCGCTGCTCAAGGCGGTCACCGAGGAGCTGCTCCAGCCCGGGTCGCATGTGGTCGCCATCTACAACGGCATCGCCACGCTCGAAGACGCGCCCGAACCGGTGGACAGCCTGAGCGTGATTCACCTGGGCGAGCACCTCGAGCGCATGACCGCGCAGGACCTGCGCGTGCTCGGCGACGCGGCCCCCATCGACGTGCTCCGCGCGGTGGTCGATCTGGCCGCCGAGATCGGGCGCGAGGGCCGCGAGGGCCAGCCCGTCGGCAACATCCTCGTCGTCGGCGACACGCGAAAGGTGCTGAGCCTGTCGCACTTCCAGAACTTCAACCCGTTCCGCGGGTACTCGCGGGCCGAGCGTGACGTGCGCAAAAAAGAGGTGCGCGAGCAGATCAAGGAGATCGCGAAGCTCGACGGCGCGATCCTCATCGGGCGCGACGGGATCGCCGAGGCCGCGTGCCTGCACCTCGGGGCGCACGGGGCGAACGTTCGCAAAGGGTTCGGGAGCCGGCACACGGCCGCCGCCGGGATCAGCAAGCAGACGACCGCGGTCGCGTTCGCGGTGAGCCAGTCCAGCGGCAGCGTGCGCGTGTTCCACGGCGGCGAGGAGGTCTTGCACATCGAACCGCTGTCCCGGCCGCACGTGTGGCAGCCGTTCAAACTGGAGACGCAGGAGCCGAGCGAGCCACAGCAGCACAACGGGGAGGTGCCGTAGGGGACAGGTTCGGTACCCGCACGACATTAAAGCAATCACACTGACGTCGCGACTGGCCCGTTACGGATCGAGTCATGTTGGCACTCACGCGTACCGCGGTCGCGTTCGTTGCACTCTGGCCATCAACACCGCGATGCCGGCGGAGCCGGCAAAGTCGTTCGTGGGGAACCGACCTTGCGCTCTACGTCATTTCGATGTCATCAACGACCAGTTGGGGAGCAGATCAAGGGGTACAAGTGGTTCATCGACTTCGGGCTGCAGCATGCAGCAGGGGCTAACGCGCGGAGCGGTGCCGGGCCTCGGCAAGAAGCAACTCGAGCCTCGAAGGGGTGCAGGCGGTGCTCGACTGCCGTCGAGTTCTGGCCGGGGGGCATCAACTTTCGCGTACTGGCGCGTTTCGCCGTTGACACCGTGAGCGGGGGTCTGTGAGCCGAGTAACTGGGGCCGCTCGCGGAGGTGTGCTAGTTGCCGGCCGGGCTGGAGCAGTGCACCGGCGCGAAATACAGCAAGAAGTGGTCGAGGCGCTGCGCGGGCTTAGTCCCGAGTTCGCGCCCGCGGACGACGACGGGAAGGGCACCGAACCCCTCGACACGCACCGGGCGGCACTGTTCGCCGCCGGGGCGCGGGGCGAGGTGTCCTGCGGCGGGGCACGGGACGCGACGCTGACCGTCGCGGCGTACACCGACCCGAAGAGGCGCTGGCCGGGCTGTTCGGCTGCAACGAGCGATTTCCCGAAGCTCGGCAGGGAACGGCCGCTAACGGGCGACCCGACGTCCGTCGCGGTCGCGCTCGAGGGCGACACCGCGACGCTCAACCTGTTCGTCACCGGCCCGACCATCGCCGCCGCCGCGCGCAAGGTCGTCGCCGGGTTGCTCACCGAGATCGAGTGACTGTTCCCAATTGAAAGGCTACCTCTCATGCCCACCAGACTAACACTCGCAGTGTGCGCCCTCGGACTGCTGTTCGCCGCCGGGTGCGGCCCGGCCAAGCTGAGCGAGAGCAAAACGCTGGCGGTCGGTGCCGCCGACCCGAAGGCCATCGACCTGGTTCCGCAGACGAAGGCGCAGAAGATCACCGTCGATTTCACGGCCGGCGAGGAGGTGCTCGTCCTCGTGATGAAGGACTCCGACGCGAAGGGCGAAGAGGGGCTGATGAACGCCGACGTCAACAGGGCCAAGGCGCTTGCGAGCAAGAGCGGCAAGGCGGACACGTTCACCGCGGACGTGCCCGCGAACACCGCGGTGCGCGTCATCGTCACGGCGAAGAAGAAGACCGACGTGACCTTGAAGCTAAAGAACTAAAACGGTGAGGGGCTGACACGGCCGCGTCAGCCGGGGGCGGATAGCTCGCCGCGCCCGGGCGGGTCCGGCTGCGTCAGCCCTTGAGCCGGCGCTCGAACGCTTCCAGTTCGCGCGCGTACTCCGGCACCCACTCGGGGCGGGGCTCGACGCGGTCGCGGAACTTCACCATCGCGGCCACCGCGTCGGCCGCGGTGTACGGCTCCGCGACCCCCTTCTGCTTCCGGGAGTAACTCTCGAGGCCCGCGAGCGCGGCCACGGCGGCCCCCAGCGCCGGCCCCTCGTCGGACACCAGTCGCTCCAGCGGGCGGTTGATCGCGCTCGCCAGCACCTCACACACCAACTGGCTCTTGGCCATCCCGCCGGACACGGTGACGCGGGCGACCTTCTGGCCCGCGGCCTCGTGCTCGCGCACGGCGCGCGCCAGCAGGAACGCGAGCGCCTCGATGCACGCCCGCACCTGCACCGCGCGGCTCTCGGGCTTCTTCGGGGCCCACTCGACGCGCGGCCGGTCCACCCCCACCGACGGCTCCGACAGCAGGAACGGCGAAACGCTCACACCGTTACAGAGCGGCGGCACCTGACGCGCGTCCTCGACCTTGAACCAGTCCTTGCCGGCGACTTCGTCGAGGAACAATGCGCCGTTGGAGTAACAGCGCATCCACAGGTGCGGCCCCCAGTTCAGCTTCATCGCGTCGAGCGTGCCCGACTGCGGGAGCAGCGCGGACGACGAGTTCACCACCGCGGAGTTGCCGAGGATGATCGCGACCTGCCCCGCCTCGACCGCGCCCCCGCCGATGAGCCCCGCGGCCTGGTCGTCGAGCGTCGGGAACACCAGCGGGCGCACGCCCGCGGGCAGCCCGGCGTCCCGGGCGATGTGGTTCGCGAGCGGCCCGACCGGCTCCGCCATGTCGATGATCTTGGGCAGCGCGGCCCACGCGAGTTCGCGGTACCCGGGGCTGGCGAGCGCGCCGAGCATCTCCTTGCGCCACTCGTTGGTGCGCAGGTCCATCATCCCCGTCGAGGCGGCCGACGACACGCTGGTGCAGTCGAACCGGCCCGTGAGGTAGCCGGCCGCGAGCGGCCCGTGCGGCAGAATGTGGGCGGTGCGCCGCCAGTCCCCGGCGCCGAGCGTGTGCTCGTCCTTGACCAGGTGCGAGAGCGAGTACCGCACGGCCCACGGCCCGCCGGTCAGTTCTTTCGCGCGCTGCTGCCCGCCCAGGCGCCGGAGCCCTTCGGCGTGATACTCCGCCAGCGTCTGGTCGTTCCAGCAGATGGCGCGGCGCACCTGCGAGTCGGCCGGCCCGAGCCTGCCGGCGGTGTGGTGCGTGGCCGAGATGCCGCACGCGGCCCAGGCGCTCAGCCGGTCGACGTGCTCCAACTCGTCGCTGATGAGCCGCACAGCCGCCCGCGCCTGTCCCTCGAGTTGCATCAGGTTCAGTTCGGACACGCCCCCCTCGGTCCACAGGTCCGTGGGTAATCGCACCTGCGCGACCGTGGCGCCAGAAAGGTCGAACGCCAGCGCCTTCACGCCGCCGGTGCTGAAGTCGAACCCGACGATGATCGCGTGCGGGCTGACGCACCGCAGTGTCTCGGACATTGGAAGCAACTCCGGCGGGGCGGTTTGGCGCTCACCCAGAAGTGTATCGACTCGTACCCGCCCGCGGGCGCGGTATTCCTCGGCCCCCCGGGCGGGCGCGGGGCCGGTTCCCTTTGCTCAACGCCCGCGACCGCTGCCCGCCCCGCTGTGGCCCGATCAGGTCGTGCGGCGGCCCCGGGCACACGTCCGGTCCCGCCCGCGCACCCGGTGCGCGGCAGGTTCGCCGCTTCGGTTCGCCCGCGTCGGTCGTGTAATTCCGGACGACCGGGTTTGCGTGCCGCGCAGGTGCGCTCTATAGTTCGACAGCGAACGCCCGGGTGCGTTTTGGGCACCCGGGCGGGGGCGTGTGCCGGCGCGTTCCGCGCGCCACACCTTTCATCCTCGAAAGGGCTAACCCGCCGCGAGGCGGGGGCGCAAAGCCACGGGCCTGCGGCTACCCCACCAACACCGGCCGCAGGTCGCCTGGTTGCCGAAGGGCATGGCGGTGAAAACCTGTCCATCCCTGAAGCGCGGGTCACACCGCGCTTATCGCGCCGCGGAACACGGGTCACTCCGCTGCCGGCACACGCCCCGCTATTTTCTCGCGCGACTCGCGCCCCGCCCCTCCGATTCCCTCCCCTCTCCCGGGCCGCAACGCGGGTGACATCGGCCCGACCCGTCGGGTATCATCGGGGTGCCCGGTTCTGCCTCGATGCTGCGCCGCCCCGGAGGTTCGCATGGTCCGCCGAACGACCGTCTGCGCGGTCCTGATCTCTGGCTGTTGCGCGCTCGCCCTTGCGGCGCCGGTGCCGAAGGGCGCGGGCGCGAACGCGGTCTACTTCCCCACCGCGGTCGGCGCGAGGTGGGTGTACCAGCGGCCCGACCGCGCTGACGAAACCGCCGAGGTGACCGCGGTCGAGAAGGACGGCGACGCGCTCGTGGTGTCGCGGAAGGGGGCGGACGGAACCGCCACCGTGTACGCGAAGATGATCGTCTCAGCCGACGGGCTGCGGCAGGAGCGCGAACTGACCGACGGGAAGGTGGGCTGGGTGCTGAAAGCGGGGCTCAAACCGGGCGACTCCTGGGAGGTGCCGGACGGCGGCACCCGCACGGTCCACGGGCCGGAGCTGCTCGAGGTGCCCGCGGGCACGTTCACCTGCCTCCGGGTCGTGTGGAAACGCGCGGACGGCACTCTCACCTCCTGGTACGCGCCTGGCGTCGGCGAGGTGAAGCGGGTCGAGAAGCCCGACGGCGAGAACGAGCGCGTCCTCCGGACCCTCAAGTCGTTCAAGCTGAGAGAAGAGAAGTGACGGGGCCGAGCCCCGCGGTACGCGCGCTCCAACTCGGCAGGATGAGCTTTATACCCGTGGAGGTTGTGTCGTGCCCAATCGCGTCCGCTGCGCGTGTCGCGGGAACGCCGGGTGCAAGTTGTGCCTGGGCAGCGGTGTGTACGACTACGAACCCGGGCCGCGCGGGTGGATGCCGTTCGCCTGCCCCACCTGCGCGGGCGCGCGCGAAGTGGCCGCCGGCGGCGCCCCACAGCGGTGCTTCACCTGCAGCGGCACGGGAACGGTGGACCCCGCGAACCCGCCCCGCGACACCAGCTCGCGCGGCCTGCTGCGCGACATGTGGCGCATCTTCATGGGCGGCTGATCCGCTCACCCGCCGACCGACCGAAGCCCGCGGGTCTCGTCGGCCGAGAGCCGGCCGAGTCGCGGTGCCGGTACAAGTCTTGCCCGGGCAGGTCCGCACCCTTGTTCGCCGGCGCGCGGGAGGGTAAGACAGCGGTACCACACCCACCCGTACCCTGAGCCGCAATGAACCCTCTCCTTATCTCGCTGGCGCTCCTCGCGCCGGCGCAGCCGCCGAAAGCCGGTGCGAACGACCTCGGCGTGCTGCCGGCCGGTGCGGACGGCAAGCCGCTCAACCTCGACTTCGAGACCGGCGACCTCCGCGACTGGACCCTCGAAGGGGACGCGTTCAGGGGACAGCCGGTGAAGGGCGACACGGTGTTCGCGCGGCGCAAAGACAACCGCAGCCGGCACCAGGGGCAGTACTGGATCGGCGGGTTCGAGAAACTCGGCGACAAGCCCGTCGGCACGCTGACGAGCGCGTCGTTCAAGGTGACGCACCCGTGGGCCAGTTTCCTGGTCGGCGGCGGGCCGCACACGCGCGACACCTGCGTGGAGGTGGTGTGCGGGGCAGACGTGATCTTCCGCACGTCCGGCACCGAAGCGGAGGACATGTACCGCGTCGCGGTAGACCTCGCGAAGTACCAGGGCAAGGACATTTTCGTTCGCGTGGTGGACCGCCACACCGGGCACTGGGGGCACATCAACTTCGACGACTTCCGGTTTCACGCGCAGCAACCGAACGTCCCCCCGCGCCCGAAAGCGGAGCCGCCGGGCCTGGCCGACACCTACAAGCACGCGGGCCTCAAGCCGCTCGAAGCGGCGAGGGCGATGACCGTCCCTGAGGGGTTCTCAGTGAGCGTGTTCGCGGGCGAACCGGACCTGCACCAGCCCATCGCGTTCACGATCGATCACCGCGGGCGCTTGTGGGTGGTTGAGGCGTTCACCTACCCGCGGCGCCATCCTGAGAAGGGGCCCGTAGTCCCCGCGAAGCCGGGCCAGCCGCGCGAGGGCGACCGCATCCTGATCCTCGAAGACACCGACGGCGACGGCACCTTCGACAAGAAGACGGTGTTCTTCGAGGGGCTGAACCTCGTCAGCGGCATCGAGGTCGGGTTCGGCGGGGTGTGGGTCGGGGCGGCCCCGTACTTCCTGTTCATCCCGCACGACGAGAAGAGCGACAAGGCGGGCGACCCGAAGGTGCTGCTCGACGGCTGGGGCTACCAGGACACGCACGAAACGCTCAACGCGTTCATCTGGGGCCCCGACGGCTGGCTCTACGGATGCCACGGCGTGTTCACGCACTCGGCCGTCGGTCCACCCGGGGCGACCGACGCCGAGCGGG
>JBJSXS010000951.1:0-3681 GCA_046086545.1 Gemmata sp. | reverse complement strand
TGGAAGTTCATCTCGTCCTGAATGTACGTCAGGTAGACCCACCCGCCTTCGGCGTCCTCGTGCAACCGAAAGATGGCCCGCTCGCCAACTTTGAAGTCTTGGAGGTCGCCGCGGGCTGCGTGGTGCAGCAGTTCCGCGTAGGGCATGACGGTGAAGGGCATCACCGTGTCGTCCGACTCATTGCGGAACCTGCCGGTGCGTGTTTTCGGGTCGATGCTGACGAGTTCGCCCCAGATGCGGCGCATCTTGTCGGTCGGGATCACCACCTTGCCCGGCATGATCTTCGCCGGCGGGTCTGCAGCACTTGTAACCGCAACAAGTGGAACGAGGGCCAGCAACCAGCGCATGGGAAAACCTTTTCGAGTGTCAGAAAGCTGCCTTCCCGCAACTCTCCAGAGGGTCGGCGGGGGATAAAGTTGCTTGAAGTTCCCCACGAGTTGTGGACACCAAGTTAACACTACAGCCCGGGATCAGATGATGCATCTATGCGGTCGCTTGTTGTGAGCTCGACTGATGCCGATTCTGGGTAGCCGCCCGTGCCGGGGTAGCATGAGGGTTATTGAAGGTCCCCTTACGCACGGACGGCCCCCGTAATTCTACCGCCCGAGGCGCGGCCGCTGGTCGCCGCGCTCGTCTTTTCGTTCACCAACCCGACCTGGAGTTCCCCAAGAAAAACGGACAGCGTTTAGCCGTGGGTTAGGCTACCGGCGCGCCAGTGGCGGCCCGAACGGGTGGGTGAACGCGAACCTCCGAACCACCTTCGAGAAGATCATTCACCGCGCCGGGCTGACCGTGTGGCCGAAGCTGTTCCACAGCATGCGGGCGAGTTGCGAGACGGACCCGATGCAGAACCACCCGATCCACGCTCTTACCGCGTGGATCGGCAACGCGCCGAAGATCGCGCTCGGGCACTACCTGCAGACGCTTGACGCGGACTTCGCGAAGGCGGTGAAAAGCGGCGCAGAATCCGGCGCACTCGGGCTGCAAAAAGCGGCTCAGACGGGAGCGAATGCGAAACGACTGGATCGGACAACTTCGCGGGAAACGCCTGTGGTAGAAGCGTCCGGGGCGATTCTGTCCGATCCTGTCTTATGATGTTCAAATGTATATGTGGGCGTGGAGGGACTTGAACCCCCGACTTCCTCCTTGTAAGGGAGGCACTCTAACCGCTGAGTTACACGCCCGAAATTCGTTAGCTGATCGCGTGTGCGCCGTGCGTCACCGCACCGCCGGCCCGGAGTGCGGCGGCGACCAGTGTCGCTTCAGTCAGTTCGGCTTCTGTGCAGCCGGCGGCCTTCGCCTTCTTCACGTGTGCGTCTATGCAGTACGGGCACTGCGTCGTTACGGCCACCGCCACCGCGATCAACTCCTTCACTTTTACAGTGAGAGCGCCGTCTTTGAACACCGCGGCGTTTAAAGCGTCGAACGCGGCCATGCCCTCAGGCGCGAGCTCGCGCATCGACTTCAGCTTCTTCATTTTCGCGGGGTCGTACATCGTGCGCCCTTTCATTCTGTGTTGAGGTCGCGGATCAGCCCGCGGACGTACTTCGCTGCGTTCAACAGACCCCTGATCCGCACCAACAGGTTCGCGCGCCCCGATTCGCCCGCGGGCAGCGCATCGTACTGGTCGAACGCGGTCGCGATCTCGCCCAGCAGCGTTTCGGAACGGGCGGCGAAGTCGCGGGCCAAGGGTTCTGCCGCGACCGCGTCCCCGCGAACCGTCTCGATCTCCGCGCGCGCGTCCAGCATCTCGGCGAGGAACGCCGCCGGCATCTGCTTGTGCTCCGCCGCACTCGGCCCGCCCTCGAGCGCGAGCAGGTGCTCCGCACGCGAGAACGGGTCGCGGAGGGTGTTGTACGCCTCGTTGAGCGCCGCCGACAGTTCCAAACTGGCGGTCAAGTCGGCCGACGCGCCGGTCGCGTGAAAATCGGGGTGAACGGCGCGCGAGCGCGCCAGGTACGCCCGGTCCAACTTCCCCGCGTCAACGGCAAACCGCCTCGGTAGGCCGAGGCGGTCGAAGTGGTCGTGCATCGGAGTTCTCAGCGGCGGTTCCCAGTGGTCGGTCAGCGGTCTTACAATGACCGACCACTGGGAACCGACCGCTTACAACTTACATCGAGTACGAGCTGCCGCAGCCGCAGGTGCTCTTGGCCTGCGGGTTGGTGATGGTGAACCCGCGCTTGTTCAGGTCGTCGTGGAAGTCAACGGTGGCGCCGGTCAGGTACAACAGCGACCGCTTGTCAACGACAACCTCGATGCCGTGGAACTCGAACTTGTGGTCCGACTTCTCGTCGTACTTGGCGTCGAGGTCGAGCTTGTTCTGGAACCCGCTGCACCCGCCGCCCTGGACGCGGACGCGGAGGTACAGCTTGTCCTCGGGCTTCGACTCGCCCCGCTCGATCATCCCTGCGACGACCTTCTTGACCTCGCTGGCGGCCTTCTCGGTCACGGTGAGAGGCGGCGCGGCCGGGGGCGCGTCCTTCAGGCCGAGGGCTTGGGGCTCGTTGGCAACTGCGGTGGACATGTGGTTTCCCTTTCGGTGAGGTAGGTTCGTAGAGCATTCCAGCGGGCGGGGCGGAAGTTACACCCCGGCAGGTTCGGCTGTTGCGCGGTCCGTCGCGGCGGGGGCGTGACCGTCGGTATCGCCCTGCTTATCGCGGTAGTTTTTCAGCGCGGCCTTGATCGCGTCTTCGGCCAGCACCGAGCAGTGTACCTTTACCGGCGGCAGGGCCAACTCTTCGACGATCTCGGTGTTCTTGATCGCCAGCGCCTCCTCGACCGTCTTGCCCTTGAGCCATTCGGTGGCGAGACTGCTGGACGCGATGGCCGAACCGCACCCGAAGGTTTTGAACCTGGCGTCCTCGATAACGCCCGTCGCAGGGTTCACTTTGATTTGCAACTTCATCACGTCGCCGCACTCGGGCGCGCCGACCAGCCCGGTGCCCACGGTCGGGTCTTGGACGTCGAAGCTGCCAACGTTCCGCGGGTTGTTGTAGTGTTCCAGAACCTTATCGCTGTATGGCATAGCGCCCTCCAAAAGCTATGAGCAGTCTGCTGTAGCCTTCAAGCCAGCAGCAGTTAGATGCAGTTTGCCTTCCGGCGGTTCTGGCCAAAAGCGTGGTGCTGTCAGCCGGCCGCATTTTAGTGGTGCGCCCACTCGATCTTCTTGATGTCGATGCCCGCCTGGACCATCTCGTACAGCGGGGACATCTCGCGAAGCCGGCTAACCTCGCGAACCACGAGGGCGACCACGAAGTCCACTTCGGCCTCGGTGTTGAACCGGCCGAGGCCAAACCGGATGCTGCTGTGGGCCAGTTCGTCCCCCACGCCCAGGGCGCGGAGCACGTAGCTCGGCTCCAAGCTCGCGCTGGTGCATGCGGACCCGCTGGACACCGCGACATCCTTGATGCCCATCATAAGCCCCTCGCCCTCGACGTAGGCGAAGCTGATGTTCGCGTTGCCCGGGAGGCGCTCGGTCGGGTGTCCGTTCAGGTAGCTCTCGGGGAGCCGCGACATGATGCCCTCGCGCAACCGCTCGCGGAGCGCGAACGTGCGCTGGACTTCTTCCGGCATCTCGGTTTTTGCGATCTCGCACGCGACCCCCAGGCCGACGATCAGCGGCACCGGCAACGTGCCGGAGCGCATCCCGCGCTCGTGCCCGCCGCCGTCGACCTGCGCCAC
>JBJSXS010000950.1:0-5318 GCA_046086545.1 Gemmata sp. | reverse complement strand
GGGGGGGAGTGCGTCCCCCCCCTCCCCCCCCCCCCCCCTCCCGCGTCGAGCCGGCTGGGGCGGCTCGACATGAGCGAGTACGGCGGGTTCGACGCGGTGTACCGGCTGCTCGGCCCGCCGCAAGGGGAGCCCGGCGAGTTGGTGAAGCGGGTCCGCAAGCAGCCGTTCTGCGTGCTGCTGTTGGACGAGATCGAGAAGGCCGCGGCCGACGTGTTCGACACGCTCATGGGGGTGTTCGACGAGGGGCGGCTGACGGACCAGTACGGCCGCGTCACGAACTTCCGCAGCACCATCATCATCATGACCTCGAACCTCGGCGCCGGGCGGTCCCGCCCTCCCCGCTCCCCGCCGCCGCGTGCCCGAAGAAGTAGCCGGCGATCGCCTGTGCCATGTGCGTCTTGCCGACGCCGGTCGGCCCACAGAACAGCATGACCGCGGGCGGGCGCCCGGGGTCGTTCAGCCCGGCCTTCACCGTCATCACCACGTTCGTCGCGGCCTCGCACGCTTCCGGCTGGTCGATGACGCGCGACCGGAACCAGTTCAGCACGTCCTCGCGCGGGAGCGTGATCTCGTCCCGCAGGAAGAGCTCGGGCAGGCCGGTCTGCTTGCGGAACGCGTCCACCACCGCGGCCGGCGTGACCGGCCGCTTGTCCTGCTTGACGTGCTGGTCCACCACCTGCCGCGCGAACGCGGACGCCGGGCCGGGGAACGCGGCGTAGGGCATGAACCGGCGGAACAGCCGCACGATCCGCTCCCCGGTGCCGCGTGCGACCTCGATCCCCGGGCCGCTCGCGGCGGCCTCCAGTTGCCGGTCGACGACCGCCACCGCCGCGGCGCGCGTGAACGGCTCCACGCGGACCAGCTGGAACAGGTCGGGCAGCCCCGGCATGAGCCGGCGGCACGCGTCCAGTTCCGAGGGCGTCGCTTCGGCGATCATGCGCATCTCGCCGCGCGCCAGGTACGGAGCGAGGAAGGCCGCGATGCTGTCGGTCGGGCCGAGCCCGCCGGTGCGGATCAGTTCGAGGAGCTGTTCGGCGCACAGCACGCCGTTGAGCCTGCCCAGTTCGGAGACGATCGCTTCGACGCGCTCCTCCCACTGCCCGAGGTACTTCATCCCGGCGACGATGCGGCCGGCGGACGTGAGCCAGAACCGGTGCCTGGGCCTCGTGCGCCGCCCCTCGCCGCCCGCGAGCGCGAGCCTCTCGGCTTCTTTCACGGCGTCCACCATGAGCGTGGTCTTGCCTACACCGGCTTCGCCCACGAGCAGCACGTTGGCCCTCTCGACGTGCAACTTGCGCACGAGTGCCGTGAGCTCGGCCTCGCGCCCCCAGGCGCGCCCGTGACCCTTGCGCGCCGCGCGGTCCCCGACGGGTTCGGCCACCTTCGCGAGCGTCGGCGGCGGGGGAGCCGTGACCGCCTCGTCGGGCCGGTCCTTCGGCACCGGCACAACGACCTCGAGCAGCTCCGCCGCGACCGGGGGGAGGTACGCGCCCACCTGCTCCGGCGTCAAGCGCTCCAGCATCTGCGCCACGTACCGCTCGACGAGCCTCTCCAGCTCGGTGCTGTTCGGGTAATCGAACCGTATGCCGAGCAGCGGGAGGTCGGCGGCGTGCCGCCCGCTCTTGCGGGTGCCGACGACGCACGGGACGCGCACGGGCACCGCGGTTTCGGTGGGGTACACCCGGTCCCTGTCCCGGTACTGGGGCCGCACGCTCACGGTGAACCAGCGCAACTCGGGTTCCGCGAAGTCGGGGGTGTAGAGCCCCGTGCGGTGCAGGAACCGCAGGTACTCTTTCAGGTCGTCGCGCGCGTCGCTGGCGGTGGCCCCGAACCCGGTGGTGCCGAGTTCCAGTGCGATCGCGGAGAACCCGCCGCCGGCGTCGCGACAGAGCAGGGCGTGGTAGCGTACGGTGGGCATGGTTCTGAAACTGTACGAGAACGAGACAGCCTGTTTGCGGCGGGCCGAGGGCGAGCGCTACGCTCTGGGCAGCGCGGCCAGCGTGAACGCGCGGAACACCTCAGAGAACTCGCTGCGCGACGGCAGCGGTGACACGAGGCCGGTGCGCACGTCGGCCACGGGCTGACCCTCGACGTACACGCGGATGATGGGCGCGAACGCGAACGGGTCCGCGACCTCGCCGGGCCACGAGTCGAGAACGTCCACGCGCAGCGGCACCGGCCCGCCGTGCTGCGGCAGGTACAGGTGCGTGCCCACCTCCGCGAGCGCGAGCGCGCGGGCGTGGACGCCCTTCAGCTGGATGCCGAGCACGCCCGGGCGCTCGGGCGTCGCGGCGCGGCCCTCCACCTCCAGCCCGAGGTCGCCGGCCCACGCCTGAACGTAGTGCCCCCACACCTCGGCCGCGGGCCCGCACGCGACACCGTCTGGGAACCCGCGCACGCACAGGAACACCGGGCGCGGGTCGGCGGGCGCGGCCGCCATCAGGTTCAGCAGCGCGAGCCGGTTCTCCAGGTCGAACAGCTCCGGGTCCCCGGGCAGCGGCTCGGCCGACTCGAATAACTCGCGAAGGGCCGCCTCCATATTTTCGCCGGAGGCAACTGACCGAAGTGGTTGGTCGGTAGGGGTCATCTCGCGCCTCTCGCCGCTGGCGTAGCGGGCGATCTTGATGCGCGCGAACCGCGCGCGGCGCGCGGTCGTTTCGGGTACGGCGGTTCCGCGGTGCGAGCGGTCCTCGAGCCGGTCTTCGTAGTCGTTCAGCGTGGTGCCGATGGAGTCGGCCAGTTCCTTGAGCGCGAAGTACCGCTCGTGTTCGGCCGTGACCTTGCCCGCGGTGAGCGCGGTCGGGGGGCGGCTCGTGTCGAGGACGGCGTACACTTTTTCGAGTGCGTCCCACGCGGCCGAAAGGCGGTCTCGGAGCGGCACCTCGGTGCGTGCCTCCAGGGGCAGCTTTTCGGCCCACGAAGGCGCTTGCACGCTCACCGCGAGTGCCCCTGCGTGCGAGCGCACGGTGACCACCGTGAGGTCGTTCACGTCGAGCGACGCGAGCCGCGATGCGGCAGGTTGCGTGAGCTCGCGCTCGACGGCGCGCTTCATCGCGCGGGCGCCGAGGGCCGGGTCGTAGCCCGCTTCAGTCACGCGGTCGAGCGCGTCCGGGGCGACGTTGAGCACGCACTTCCGCTGGCTGAACCCCTCGCGCGCCAGCACCCCGTTCACTAGCCGGCGTGCGATCAGCGCCAGCTCGCCGCGCGACAGCTTTTTGAACGGGATCACGCGGTCGAGCCGGTTGAAGAACTCCGGGCGGAAGAACTTCTCCGCGGCCCGCGTGTACGCGAACGAGCGGTCGGGCTCCGGCACGAACCCGAGGTTGCCCTCCGCTTCGCGCACGCCCAGGTTCGAGGTCATGATGACGAGCGCCGACGTGAAGTCTGCGGTGCGGCCGAGCGCGTCGGTGAGCCGGCCTTCGCCCAGCACCTGCAGCAGCAGGTCGAACACCTCGGGGTCGGCCTTCTCGATCTCGTCGAGCAGCACCACCGCGAACGGCTGGCGCCGGATCGCGCTCGTGAGCAGGCCCTCGGGCTGCGCGAACGTGCCGACCAGGCGTGCCGCGGCGCCCGGCTGGTTGTACTCGTTCAGGTCGAAGCGCAGGAGGCGTTCCGAGTCACCGAACAGGGTGCGCGCGATGGCCTTCGCGCATTCGGTCTTGCCGACGCCGGTCGGGCCGAGGAACAGGAACGAGGCGAGCGGCCGGTCCGGGTCGTTGATTCGTGCCTTCGCGACGCTCACCACGTCGGCCAGAGCGCCGACCGCGTCCGACTGCCCGACCACCTGTTCCTGGAGGCGCGCGCACACGTCGTCGCGGTCGAGCCGCTGCCCGGGGTCCAGGAGCGCGAGCGACATCCCGCTGCGGGCCCCGAAATCGGTCAGCACGTCGTCGCGCGTGATCTGCGCCGGCGGCGGGCGCCCGTCCCCGTCCGACGGGCACACGACCCGCGCGAGCACCTCGGCATGGCTCGCGCTCGCCCGCACCGCGAGGCGGGTGAGCACGCTCGCGGCCTTGCCCGGGAACGCCGCGGCGCGGTCGTAGCGCCGCTGCTGGTCGATCACCGCGGGCAGCACATCGAGGCCGAACGTGCACCCGCACCTGGACTCGAGCCGGCGCTGCTGGTCGATGAGGATGCGGAGCGTGTCCGCGTCGCTCGGCTGGCGGACCGGGATGACGTGGAACAGGTCCGCGAGCCCGCGGTCGCGCTCCTGCAGCACCCGCAGCCCTTCTGGGGTGATCTCGCCCAGAACGCGCACGTCGCGCCGCTCGAGGTGCGGCTTCAGCACCGCCGCGGCGCTGAGCGTGGACTGGCTCGTGACCCCCGCGAGGAACAGCCCGAGCAGGTCGTCGAAGTAGAGGACGTGGTCGCGCCTCTTCGCGTGCCTGAGGATCGCGAGCAGCCGCCCCTCCCACTGCCCGAGGTGGGACATGCCGGAGATCAGGCGCTGCGGGGACACGAGCCAGGTGTTGTGCCACTGCCGGTGCGTGGCCTCGCGCGCCCGGACGCGGCGGTACACGCATTCGTGAATTACCGCGCTCTTCCCCACCGACCGCGGGCCGCAGAGCAGGACGGGCCGCCGGTCGCTCAGTTCGAGCAGGCGGAGCAGTTCGCCCACCTCGCGCTCGCGCAGCACCGCGCGGTCGAGTTCGTCCGGGTACAGCCAGTCGAGGCACCGGCCGACGCGCCGCAACTCGGTGCCGCCGTCGCCGGCATGCCCGCCGCCGAGCGACACGGGGTTCGCCGCGGGCTTCTTGGGCACCAGCGCGGGCACGTTCGCGCTGACGTGGACCACCTGCACCCACGCTTTGCCCTCGAGCGCGTCGTCCTCGGGCCGCACCTCCTCGTCAGCGTCGGCGTCCCGCTCGACCCGGCGCCAGTGCTCGCTGTACACCGCCTGCGCGCGGGCCTCGAGCGGCTCGCCGCGGGTCACCTCGAACCACAGGCCGGGCACCGCCGGCGTGAGCGCGAGCCGCCGCCCGAGGTGGTCGAACGAGAGGATGAGGTACTTGGTGCGTGCGACCCGGCGGCGCAGTTCGATGTCGAGCGTGACGCGGTGCGCGGTGACCGGCGGGCAGAACGCCCACAGCGCGAGGTTGTCGTGCCGCCCCTCGCGCCCCTCTTTTTCGAGCAGTTCGACGATGTCGCGGGTGACCTGCATGAGGAGCCGGTTCAGGTTCCCGTCGGTGCGCCCGGGCCCCGCAAAGAACAGCGGGTGCGCGGCGTACGAGGGCTTGCTCTGGTGGACGTAGATCGGGATGCGGAAGTTCATGGCGGGCGGCTCACTCCACGATCATCTTGAGCAGTTTGGCGCGGGC
>JBJSXS010000949.1:0-7147 GCA_046086545.1 Gemmata sp. | reverse complement strand
CCCGGTACTGCTCCAGGTCGCTCTCGGCGAGCCGCACCTGGCCGGTGAGGTCGTCCAGCTTCTGCCGGTACGCACCGGCCTCGGACAGGGCGGCCATGCCGCCGCCGACGGCGGTGAGGGCCGCGCGGGCCGGGTCGTAATCCAGCCCGGTGAACTTTTCCAACTCGATCTCGGCCAGGGCCAGCGCGTTCTTCGCGTTGGCCACCGCAATGGCGTTCTTCTTGGCCTCGATGTCGTAGGTCTTCTCGGCCGTCACCTTCGCGGCCCGCGCGGTCTGCACCTTGATCTGCTGGTCCTCCTCCTGATCCTTAAGGGCAGAGTCGTCGAGGATCATGAGGAGCTGGCCCGGCTTGACCCGGGAGCCGTCGTCGATCACCCAGTTGATGGTGCTGGCGAACCCCTTGGAGCCGGCCCGCACCTTGCAGACGATGTCACGGTTGTCGGCCGACTCGATGGTGCCCTTCTCGGCCACCGTGACGACGAGCGGCTCGCGCTTGATGGTGTGGAGCAGGACGTCAGCCCGAACCGGGGCGGGGCGCAGGAACGTGTACCAGCCGCCGGCCGCGGCGGCCGCGGCGATCAGCACGCCGGCCCCGGCGAACAGGGCGAGCTTGCTCCCGCCGCCGGCGCGCGACGGGAGCTTTCGCGCACGACTATCGCCCGGGGTCAGCGGGCCGGGGAGCGGGGAGCCGCTCGCCGGGGCGGGCGGCGTCGGGTGCTCGACCTGAGGTCTCGGCTCGGTTGAAGAACTCATCGCACCACACCCCACGGTCGTCGAGGGTCATCTGTTCGAGGTCGAGGTAGAACTGCATCCGGGCCGTTTGGTACGCGACCCAGAGCTGGAACAGCGTGTTCTGCGCGCTCACCAGCCGGTTCTGAGCGTCGAGCACCTGTTGCGTCAAGGCGGCGGCGTTCCCCGCGCTGTTCCCGGCGTTCGGATCGGGCGGGGCGAACTGGACCAACTGGGCGTTGTCCACCTGCGAGTACCCGAGTTCCACCACCCGCTGTTGGAGCCGGTACAGCTGTGCAAATGTTCGCAGGTCCCGCAAATCGCTCCGCACATCGTTGGCGATGTTGTCCTCGAACGCCATCAGGGTGCGGCGCTGCCGTTGGTAGGCGATCAGGGCGGCCCGGTAATTATTGCGCTCCGCCCGGCGGATTAAAGGCAACTCCCCACGAAACGTGAGCCGGTGGTTGCTGCGGTCGGCGGAAAAAGCGAACGGATCGGCCCCACCGGCCGGGGTGGCACTGCTCAAATCATACCTGACGTCGAACACCCCTTGCAACGAATTTGCGGTAACCGCGATCTGGCGCCACGCGTCCACCACCTGCCCGCGAGCGTTCATCAGGTCCAGCCGGTGGGCAAGGGCGGTCTGGACGGCGACCGTGTACGCGTCGTCCAGTGGGACCGCGAGCGCGTCGGTGCCGCCCTCCCCGATGGGCAGCGGGGGCAGGTCGGGCCACTTCCGGCGCACGTCCAGCAGGCGGTCGTTCCGGGCCTCCAGAATGAGCAGGTAGAACGCGTTGAACGCGGCGCTGAACGCGGCCGCCTGGGCTTTGCTGCGGTCCGAACCGGCCGGTTGCTTGAGCCACGCTTGCGCCTCGTACACGCGCACCAGACGCTCGAACTCGCCGAGGTCGATGTCGTACCCCAGCGCCACGGCGCGCCGCGTGTCGGCCTCCGACTCGGGTAAGCCCTTCGCCTGCCGGTCGGTGCGGGCCGCGAGCAGGACCCGCCGCTCCTCGCGCAGTTGTGCCAGCCGAGCGTGGAGCTGGTCGTCCGTCAACTTGCCCGGGGCCCACGAGTCGAGCCGCTCGCCGATGGTCCGAGCGAACTGGGTGCCCCGGGCCAGTGGGGACTCGGTCAGCAGGGCGCGGGCCCGTGCGCGGACCTGCGCCGGCTGCTCGGCCGGGTCGAACCGCGACGCGGCCGCCTCCACCTGCTGCACCTGCGCGTACACCTCCTCGAACCGCCCGAGCTGGACCCGGATCGGCCGCAGCGGGGTGTCGTCCAGCTCCAGCGGGACGGTCATGGGCAGCCCGAGCTGGAGCTTGAAGCTGTCCAGCGAGTCGAAGAGGCCGCGGATGCCGCCCCCGCCGATGCCCGCTCCGGAGCTGGCCTGCCCGTTGCCGCCCGCCGGCCCGAGCAGTTGCGAGCGGCTCCCGAGCAGTTGCACCTCAACTTGCCCGACCTGGAGGTCCGACACCCCCCCGCCCTCGCGGAACGCCTGGTACAGCCGCAGCAGCCGTTCAAGCGCGGCGACGTTCTTGCGCTGGTTGCTGACGAGGGCGTACTGATACAGGATCGGCATGTACCCGACGCTCGGGGCGGTCAGGTTGCCGCCGATCCCGCGCCCGAGGTTGGGGGACAGCCCCTGGAGGCCGTAGGGGTTGTTGGTGTACCCGCCGCCCGCGGCCAGCGCGACGTAGAAAATCTTGCGGAACCGGGCGTACGACCGCATCGCGTACAGCAAGTTGCGCTCGGCCTGGGTCAGCCCCTCGAGCGTGACCGCGTACCCGCCGCCCCGGAGGAACGGCTGCGCCAGGCTCAGCGTCAGGTTGCTGATGCTGGTCTGCGGCTTGTCGCCCGACAGGTCGATGACCACCTGGTTGGCGAGTTGCACCATGAGCATTGCGCCGGTGGGGAACAGCTTGTTGATCCCGCCGGCGGTGTTGAGCGCCCACCGCTCGCCGCCGTTGGTCAGTTCGCGCCCGGCGGACTGCCGCACCACCTGCTCGGTGAAGTACGCCTGCGCCGCGAAGTTGAACCGCTGGAGCGTGACGGGCAGCGCGGTGAGGTACAGGTCCTCGCGCCGGTCCTGGTACTCCCGGGCGTTAAACAGGCCAAGCTCGATGGCCTGATCGAGCTTGATGCGGTAACCGGTTTGGGCCGTCTCGAGTGCCTTCAGGTACTCGGCCGCGGGGTCGCCGGCGGGCGGGTCGGGCACCTTGCCGAGCGGGTTGTCTGGTTGTTTGCCAGGCGGCGGGAACTTCGCGTCGGGCGGCGGCGGGTCCGGGAGCGGCCGCGGGTCGAGCAGTTTCGCACCGGGTTGCTTCGGCTCCGCGGGTTGTGGCACGGGCAGCGGCGGCAGCGGCGGTTGCAGGTCCGGCGGCGGGATCGGCTGTGGCTCGATCCGGACCGCGGGCACCGGGCGCACCTCCGGGGGGCTCTCGGCCGAGACGACGATGACCGGCTGGCGCAGCTCGGTAATCGTCGGCTGGCCGTCGCGCTCGCCGACGACGACCGTGGGCGGCGGCAGCCGCCGCGACGCGACCCACGGCCCGAACTCGCTCGGGCCGGTCTGCGCGGGGGCGACCGTCAGCGGGGCCGAATCGGGCTGGGGCCCGACCTGGAACACGGGCGGCACCGGGTGGAGCGCGGCCGGGCGCTCGCCCGGCTGCACGTTGGGCGCGGGCTGCCATTTCGGTTCGGAATCGGTCGCGGAGGGCTTCTGCGGCCCGGCGGTCTTGCCCTGCGGCAGCGGCTTGGCCTTCTCACGGCCTTCACCGGCAGGACCAGCCGGGCGAAACAGCTGTGGCGTACCGGTCAACTGCGAGGCGGTGCCGCCCGGCGGCGCGCCGCGGGCGGGCGGGGCAGGGTCTTCGGCGCGGTTCTCCTCGTCCCACTGCTGGAGCCGCGCGAGGTAACCCTCGCCGTCCACCCGCCCCACGCCCGACTTCTTGGTCGGCCTCTGCGGGTTCGGGGACAGCAAGCGGGCCGCGTAGTCGTCCGGCGGGTACGGCGGGCGGTCCGGGTTGGACGCGTCGGCGAACCGCGACCGTGGGTCCGGGTACACGTGCCAGTCTTTCTTCACGTGCCAGTCGGGGAACACGTTCTTCTGCGAGATGGTGCCGGCCACGTCCTTGTCGGCGCGCTCGCGGTAGTTGAACCGCGAGCAGCCCGGCGCGCACACCAGTCCGAGCAGCGCAACCGCGGCGGTGAGGGGGAGGCAGCGAGCAGATCCGTGCATGTCGCACCCGTGCGGAACCCGGAGACCCGGCACATCCGATATCACAGGTATCGGCCGCACAGACTGCGTGAATTGAGGCAGGTTACGCCTTAGGAATGTCAAGAAAAGTCGCGCGAGCCCGCCCCAACCGCCCGGCCTGCGCAAATTGAAGCAATCGAGCGTACCGCAAACGTGATTCGCTCAAACTTAATGGCGCTGGGGCGCCGCTTGCTGAAATCGAATCGCACGCCGTGGTATCCGGCTGCGGTAGGAGCGCAAGGCGTTTCAGCTTACTGTTGCGAGTCAGGCTGCGCAATACTGACGGGGATACGCACGAGTACCAGTCGGGACCGAACTTCGAGGTCGAACCACAGCAGCGACAGCGTCGCTCCCGAGTCGGTGACCTGGGTATCTGACAGGCCGACCGCGTTCAGCCCGCGAATGTGAGATCGCGCTGCCCTCGTTCGACACGAACTGCGCTCGCAAATACGTTTCGGCGGGGAATTTCAACACCCGCAGGTGGGGCTGGAACGTGCGCTTCGCGAGCCGAACCTTGCGGCCCCCCCTGCGACTGCAGTTCGGTCCGTACCCACCCGGATCGCCAGGGCACGTCGGCCACGGGCTTGAGTGGTGCACGCGAACCGTGTGCAGTTTGGGGAAAATCTCATCATCGAGGCCCGGTAAATCGGGGGGCGACTGGCAAGTCACGCGTCGCGAACTTGTAACCCAGGGGGCGCTTTCGGCCCGGCAATTTTGACCCGGGGTGAATCGCGACATAGTGTTGGGTCACACGCCGATCCGGGCGTCTTGTTCGGCCGCACCGGCCACGCATGGGCCGGGGCGACCTTTGGCACTCGGGGTCAGGGTTCCTGATGGCTCGTTCCGGCCCGGCACCGCACAGCGCCCTTAGCCCTCGCGGCTGGTGCGGCAGCGTCGCGCTGTTACTCCTGCCCTGCGCCGTTTTAGCGGGCCTAGGGGTCCGCACGGGCCTGCTCTCACTGTACCTCGGGGCAGGAGCACAGGGGCTGTTCGCGCTTACGCTCCTCCGCGCTCACCCTGTCTGGCGCCCGCCAACCAGCGCCACGCTCGTCATCCTTTACCTGATCGCACTCGGGTGGCTCTGGATCCTGACCCAGGGGGCGGGCGACTGGACCGTCCACGTCGGTCAAGGGGTTCTGCTGGTCACGGCTGTCGCGCTGGCCGCTGTCAACGACCTGATCCGCACCGGGGCCGAGCCGCTGCGCCGCGTGAACAAGTGGTGCGGCCGGCTGCTGGCCCGCTCCCAGTGGCCCGTCCAGTTGGCCGACTGCCGCGCGCTGCCCGAAGTGGACGCCCTCCGCGTGACCGTGCAGGACGAGGTCCGGCCGGTACTCGCGCTCCTCACGGACCCGCGCCCGGAGGTGCGGTGCGCCGCGCTCGGGGCGCTGGAGTATCGCCCGCGGTGGTGCCCGGGGGAAGCTGAGTTGGTTCTGAAAACGGCCAACGAGAGCCCGGAGCCCGCGGTCCGGGCCGCAGCAGTCTACGCGCTGACCGCGGTGGACACAGCCGACCTCATCGCGGGGCTCGCAAACCTTCTGCGCGACCCGGCGCCCGAGGTCCGCGCCGCCGCCGCCGAGGCGCTGCTGTGGGACGCCGCCGCACGCTGGCCGTTCGCCCGCGACGGGGTGCGAGAGGCGCTGGCCGACCCGCGCCTGGCGAGGGACGGGCCGCTCTTCGCCACCGGGCGGCTCCCGGCCGCCGCACTGGCCGACCTCATGTTGTGGGCCGAGCAACACGGCCCCCTGTCGCCCCGTGCCATCATCACCCTCATCGAGCAGTACCACCGCGAGTTGACCGACGGGAAGCGGCCCGAACTGGCGAGCCAACTCGCTGCGACCATGCTCACCCCCGGCACCGCGCCCGCCCTTAGGGTCGAACTCGCGGCCCTGCTCCGGGACCACAACCTGTTGTCGCCCGACCTCCTCGACAAGCTAACCAACATGGACCAGCCGGGCCCGATCCGGCTGTTCGCGGCCGAGCAGATGCTGCGCATCAACCCGCACGACCCGGACGGCGTGGACGTGCTCCGCGGCCTCGCGCGGCAGCCGAACCGCGAAACCGCCCTGCTGGTGGCGGCCGTGCTGCAAAACGTCCTCGGGCTCGAACTGGGGCTGCCGGCGGAAGAATTCCCCCCGGCCAACAGCAAACTCGCGGCCGATGTGGCGAGGCGTGTGCTGCTGTGGGCGAACGGGGCGAACCCGGACCAGCTGCGCACGACCCCCGGCCCGGTGCCCGGTCTGAATGACGGTCCGCGGGCGGCGTCTATCGGGGAGCAGGCGCCGGGCGCGCCGCCCACGCCGTGACCGCCAAGATCGTCCGTACTCAGGCCCCCATGAACCGAAAGGGCACGGTGGGGTCTTGTGGTTAAAGCGCGGTTCGCACGGCGCTTCAGTTAAGCCGCCGCGCCTCTTTCGCGAGCGCGTCGGCCACGAACCCGAGCATCGGCCCCGTCATCTCGTAAGCGGGCCGGGCGTTCAGTTCCGCCGTGTGCGGGACGCCCATCGCGGACAGCTTCTCGTGGAGCCGGTCGTTGCCCCAAAAGGTCGCGGCGTCGTCGGCCGCGCAGCACAACCACAGGTGCGGCGGCCACTCCCGCGCGTCGATGTGCAGGACGGCGCTGTCGAGCCGGCACCGTTCGCGGCTGTCGTACATATCGTCCAGCGGGGTGCCGAGGCCGTACCAGTCCTGAAGGTCAAAGGCCCCCGAAACGCTGGCCGCGACCGGGAACCGCGCGGGGTGCTTGAGCGCGAGCCGCACGGCCCCCTGCCCTCCCATCTCGGCGCCCGCGACGGCCACCGCACGCGGCCCGAGGCTCCACCGCGCTGCCGCCCACGGCACCAGCACGTCGAGCAAGTAGCGCTCGGGCGTCAGTTCCGCGTCGAAGGCGGGGCACACGCGAGCCGCCCACCAGCACGCCCCGCCGCGCGGCGCGAGACAGCGCAAGCGGTGCTGCGTCAGCGCGGCGGTGAAGGTCGCATCGGCCGCGGGCGATTCTTCGTGAAGGGAGTGGAGGTAGAGGACGCACAGCGGCAGCGCGCCATCGGGGTCAAAAACCTCAACCGGCTTGGCGCCGACGGAGAGTTGCGTCCAGCCCGCGAGCATGCCGCGTGCTCCAAAGTAGAGGCCGCTTGCGGGTTCACGGGTTGTATTGGGGGCAA
>JBJSXS010000948.1:0-4437 GCA_046086545.1 Gemmata sp. | reverse complement strand
GTTTACGGTCCTCGGCGCCGGGGTGCTGCTCGCACTGACATCTCTCGGGCTTCAGGTCGGCGCGGTGCCCTGGGCGGCGCCGGTGTTCGGGCTGGCCGCGGTCCTCATCCTCGCCGGTGTGTTGGGCTTGCTGATCGACATGCAGAAAGAGGAACCGCCGGAGGCGGTCGTCGCTGCCGACACAGCGCCGCGTGAGTTGAACGTCTACAAGAAACACGACTGCCGGGTCACGAAGGAGCTTACGGACCGGTTCATCGAAACCGAACTATCCCTATTGGAGGGGATTCGCGGGCAGAGCATCCCGGCCGATTTGGACGCACACTCGCGGCTCACGGCTGCGGCCGACGGCGCGGGAGACCCAGCCGATGCGTTCCGCGCCAGGTGCTACTCGTTGATGTTTCTGGCTGAGGCGTTCCACAAGGCGCGGCACAAGCAGGAGGCGTTCCGCCCGAACTGGACTCACGGGCAGAAGGGGCACAAGCCGCCTGAGGGTCCGGCCGCCTCCGGTGCGTGACGGGCCCGGATTTTGCCCTCCACTATCGGACTGCCTTACGCGTACACTATCTGCAATTCGGCCCGCCGCTCGTACCTCGTGCGCTTCTTCCCCATAGAGGGTGCCCGTGCGTCTCCCAAATGGCCCGCTCGGCCTTACTTTTGTTGCGTTCGCGCTCAGCACGCCGACCGCGGTCGCGCAACCGCTGCCGGCCACCATCGACTTCAACCGCGACGTGCGTCCGATTCTGTCGAACAACTGCTTCGCGTGTCACGGGCCGGACGAGAAGACCCGCAAGGCCAAGCTGCGGCTCGACACCCGCGAGGGCGCGATTCAAGCAGCAGTCGTGTCGGGCAAGCCGGACGCCAGCGAACTGATCGCGCGTCTCACCGCCACGCCGGACGACCAGTCCGTCATGCCACCGCTCAAGACCGGTAAGAAGTTGACCGAGCGCGAGATCAACGTACTCAGGCAATGGATCAAGGAAGGCGCGAACTACACTGCGCACTGGGCATATCTGAAGCCGGCGCGCCCGGCGGTGCCGACCACCAGGTTCCCGACCGCGAACGCAGTCGACAACTTCCTTTTCTCACGGCTGGAAGCCGAGAAGCTCAGCCCGTCGCCGGAAGCCGAAAAGTACGCCCTCGCCCGCCGCGTCGCGCTCGATCTGACCGGTCTGCCGCCCACTCGCCAGGAGGTGGACGCGTTCGTTGCTGACAAGTCGCCGAAGGCGTACGAGGCGCTCGTCGACAAGTTGCTCGCGAAACCGGCGTACGGGGAGCACTGGGCGCGCATGTGGCTCGACCTCGCCCGCTACGCCGACAGTGCCGGGTACGCCGACGACCCGCTGCGCACCATCTGGAAGTTCCGCGACTACGTGATCGAGTCGTACAACGCGAACAAGCCGTTCGACCAATTCACCATCGAGCAGCTGGCGGGCGACTTGTTTCCGAACGCAACTACCGAGCAACTGGTCGCCACCGCGTTCCACCGGAACACGATGACCAACAGCGAGGGCGGGACCAGCGACGAGGAGTTCCGCAACGTCGCGGTGGTGGACCGGGTGAACACTACCTTCACTGTCTGGATGGGCACGTCGATGGCGTGCGCCCAGTGCCACACGCACAAGTACGATCCGATCGCGCAGCGGGAGTACTTTCAGGTCTTTGCGTTTTTCAACAACACCGCCGACGCTGACCGGCCCGACGAAAGCCCCACGCTGCCGTTCTGGAGCGACGAACTGCTCGCAAAGAAGTCGGGGCTGGAGAAACAGACCGCAGCGCTCGAGGAGCAACTGAAGGGCAAGAAGCCGGACGAACTGAAGCCGGAGCGCGACAAGCTCGCGGCGCTCAAGAAAGAACTTGCGGCGCTTAAGCCGCTGACGACCGTCCCCGTGATGAAGGAGTTGGTCGGCGCGCAGCGCCGCAAGACGCGAATCCAGTTCCGCGGTAACTTCATGGATCTGGGTGACGAGGTGAGCGAGGGCACCCCGGCGGCCTTCAAGGAGTTCCCGAAAGACGCCCCCAGGAACCGGTTGGAGTTCGCGAAGTGGCTTGTGAGCGCCGAAAACCCGCTCACGGCGCGGGTCATTGCCAACCGTTACTGGGAGCAGCTGTTCGGCTCGGGCCTGGTGCGCACGAGTGAGGAGTTCGGCGCCCAGGGCGAGCTGCCGAGCCACCCCGCGTTGCTCGACTGGCTCGCGACCGAACTGGTCGCTCTCAAGTGGGACACCAAGAAGTTTTTGAAGCTCCTGGTGATGTCCAACGCGTACCGACAGAGTGCGAAGGTGACCGCCGAGTTGCTCGAGCGCGACCCGGAAAACCGGTTGCTCGCACGCGGCCCGCGCGTGCGCCTTTCGGCTGAGATGATCCGCGACCAGGCGCTCGCCGCCGCCGGGCTGCTCAGCCCGAAGATGCTGGGGCCGTCGGTGCGCCCCCAGCAACCGAACCTCGGAGTGAGCGCCGCCTTTGGCGGCTCCATCGACTGGCAGACGAGCGCCGGCGAAGACAAGTACCGTCGCGGGCTCTACACCCAGTGGCGCAGGTCCAACCCTTACCCCTCGATGTCCACGTTCGACGCGCCGAACCGCGACACCTGCGTCGTCCGCCGCACTCGCACGAACACGCCACTTCAAGCGCTGGTGCTGATGAACGACCCGGTTTACACCGAGGCCGCCCAGGCGCTCGCCCGACGCACCCTCGAAAAGGGCGGCAACACGACGGCCGAGCGGGCAGCGTTCGCGTTTCGCGCGTGTCTGGTGCGTGAGCCGAGCGGGTCGGAGGTCAAGGTGTTGAGCAAACTGTACGACGACGCCCGCGCCAAGTACGCCCAGGACACCACCAAGGCGACGCAGTACGCGACCGCACCGCTTGGCCCGCTCCCCAAAGGGATCGACACCGCCGATGCTGCCGCGTGGACCGTTGTCGCGAACGTCATTCTGAATCTCGACGAAATGCTGATGAAGCGCTAACTATTTGACCCATCGACCCCGCCGATGGCGTGACAGGTAATGGAAATGCACCCACTCCTCGAGCGCTTCCAAGCGCAGACCCGCCGCAACTTCCTCCAGACCTCTTCCCTGGGGTTGGGGGCGCTCGCGTTGTCCTCACTGATGGGCGAAGCGCGTGCGGGGGCCACAAAGGGCGATAACCCGCTCGCGCCCATGAAGCCGCATTTCGCGGGCACGGCCAAACGCGTCATATACCTGCACATGTCCGGCGCGCCGCCGCACCTCGACCTGCTCGACTACAAACCAGAGCTTCAGAAGCACGATGGGAAGCCGTGCCCCGATGAGTACCTGAAGGGGAAGCGCTTCGCGTTCACCTCGGGTGTGCCCAAACTCCTCGGAACGCGTCAGCCGTTCAAGCAGCACGGCAAGGCCGGCGTCTGGATTTCGGACGCGATCAAGCCGCTGCACGCGGTTGCCGATGACGTGACCGTAATCCGGTCGATGAAGACGGACGAGTTCAACCACGCGCCCGCGGAACTGCTACTGTACACCGGGTTCGCACGACAGGGGCGCCCGAGCTTCGGCGCCTGGACGTGCTACGGCCTCGGCAGCGAGAGCGAGAACCTGCCCGGGTTCGTGGTGCTCATCTCCAACGGTGTGCAGCCGAGCGGCGGGCAGGGGTGCTGGGGGTCCGGGTTCCTGCCGAGCGTGTTCCAAGGCGTGCAGTGCCGCAGCAAGGGCGAGCCTGTGCTGTACCTGAGCGACCCGCCCGGCCTCGACCGCGACACCCGGCGGCTGGGCCTGGACGCGATGAAGGAGTTGAACCAACTGCAAGAGAGTGAGTTGGGCCACCCGGAGACGAAAACGCGCATCTCGCAGTACGAACTCGCGTTCCGGATGCAGCTTTCAGCCAGCGAGGTCATGGACCTCACGAAGGAACCGCAGAAGGTGCTCGACGCCTACGGCGCGAAACCGGGCGCCGGGAGCTTCGCGAACAACTGCCTGCTCGCGCGCCGGCTGGTGGAGCAGGGCGTTCGCTACGTGCAACTGTTCGACTGGGGTTGGGACTTCCACGGCACGAACCCGAAAGAGGACATACGCGACGGGCTGACCCAGAAGGGCACCGCGACCGCGCAATCGGTCGCAGCGCTAATCAACGACCTCAAGGACCGCGGACTGCTGAAGGATACGCTGGTGGTTTGGGGCGGGGAGTTCGGCCGCACCCCGTTCCGCGAGGGCCGCACTGCGGGCGGCCAGGTGCTCGGCCGCGACCACTTCCCGGACTGTTTCTCGCTGATGCTCGCCGGCGGCGGGATCAAGGCCGGTTACACCCACGGCGAAACCGACGATCTCGGCTTCAAGGTCGCGAAGGACCAGGTTCATGTTCACGACCTGCAAGCGACGCTCCAGCACTGCCTCGGCTTCGATCACACCAAGCTGACGTATCGGTTCCAGGGCCGCGACTACCGGCTCACCGACGTTCACGGCAAGGTGG
>JBJSXS010000947.1:0-5821 GCA_046086545.1 Gemmata sp. | reverse complement strand
GTTTGAACGCGGTCATGCGCGATCCCCGTCGGCTCAGTGAGTCCCGCCGCGGATGCGCTCCTGGGCCGGGCGCTCCGGCTGCTCCGGGTATCGGCCGGCCGGGCGCCACTGTTTCAGCACCGCGTCCGCCTCCGACTTCGGTTCACCCGCCTTCGCCTTGGGTTCCGCCGGGGGCGATTCCGAAGTCTGCGCCTTCGACCTCCCGCCGCCGCACAACGAGCAGCAGTCGGTGCAACACCCCGCACAGGCCACCGTGGTCAGCACAACTGCCAGAAAGAGCCCGAGCCGGATCGCGCGAACGGCCCCCATCGTTGTTCCCCCAAGCACACGCGCTTGCGCAGAGTGCCGTGCTTTCCCAAGCCCATCCCGTGCGCGAAACTGCGAGCGGCGGGTGTTTACTCGGGCACGTCCTCCACGTCTAGCCAGTTCGGTCCGGCGGCCACATCGACCCGCAGCGGCACGTCGAGCTTGATCGCGCCCGTCATCTCCTCGCGCACGAGCTGCGCCAGCGGTTTCACCTCCTCGGGCGGCGCTTCAAACACTAACTCGTCGTGAACGGTGAGCAGCATCCGCGCCCGCATGCTCTGGTCCGCGAGCCGCCCGCGCACGCCGAGCATCGCCCGCTTGATGAGGTCCGCGGCGGACCCCTGGATCTCGTAGTTGATCGCCTCGCGCGCCGCGGTCGTGCGCCCCTGGTACGTTGAGTTCGCGTCGCGGGAGTCGAGGTTGAACTTGCGCCACCGGCCCAGAATCGTTTGCAGGCGCCCGCGCTCGCGCCCGAGCCGGAGGAGGTTCTGCTGGTACTCCAGCACCCTCGTGTACCGCGTGAAGTACGCCTCGATGAACTCTTCCGCCTCCTTCCGCGGGATGCTGAGGCGAGCCGACAGCCCCGTCGCACTCATGCCGTACAAGACGCCGAAGTTGACGGTTTTCGCCACCCCGCGCTGTGCCTTGGTGACCGCGCACTCCTCGACCTTGAAAATCTGCGCCGCGACTGCGGTGTGCACGTCGCGGTCCTGGGCGAACGCGGCGCGCAGCGTCTGGTCGCCGCAGAAATGCGCGAGCAGCCGCAGTTCGATCTGCGAGTAGTCCGCGGTGACCAGGGTCCAACCGTCTTGAGGGATGAACGCTTTGCGGAGCTGCGCCCCCTGCTCCGTCCGGTTCGGTATGTTCTGCAGGTTCGGGTCGCTCGAACTGAGCCGCCCGGTTTCCGCGGACGCCTGGTTGAACGACGTGTGAACGCGCCCCGCCCCGTCCGCCATCACCGGGAGCACGTCCGCGTACGTGCTCTTGAGCTTGTTCACCTTGCGGTGCGCGATGAGCTTCTTGGGCAACTCGTGCCCCAGCGCCGCGAGCCGCTCGAGCGACTCCTGGTCCGTGGACGGTTCGTTCTTGATCCCGGTCCGCTTCTGCACCGGCAGCTTCTGCTCCTCGAACAGAATCTTCTGAAGCTCCTTCAGCGAGCCGATGTTGAACTCGCGCCCGGCGAGCGCGTGAATGTCCCGCTCCAGCCCGGCGACCTCGGCGCCCATCTGCTCCGCGAGTTGCACCAGGAACGGGATGTCCACGCGGATGCCGGTGCGCTCCATTTCGGCCAGCACGCCGATGAGGGGCACCTCCAACGTGTCGTACAGGTCGCGCAGCCCGGCCGCGTCCAGTCGCGGCTCGAAACGGTTCGCCAGTTGGAACGCGGCGTCGGCGTCCTCGCCCGCGTAGTCCTTGACGCGGGCGACCGTCACCTGGGCCATCGTGATCTGCTTCTTGCCCTTCCCGATCAACTCAGAAATCGCGATGTTCCGGTGCTTCAGTTCGTCGAGCGTCAGGTCATCGAGCCCGTGCGCGCGGGCGCCCGGGTCGAGGAGGTAGTGTGCGACCATCGAGTCGCCCGCCACGCCCGCCAGCTGCACCCCGTTGCAAGCCAACACGATCTGGTCGAACTTGATGTTGTGGTTCCGTTTCTGAACCCGCGGGTTCTCGAAAATCGGCTTCAGAGCGGCCAGGGTCTTGTCCGGGTCGAGGGCTGCTTCGCCCTCGGGGGCGCGTACCGGCAGGTAGTACGCGGTGCCCTTCTCCCAGCAGAACGAGTAGCCGACGATGGGGTCGTGAACCGGGTCGAGGCCGGTAGTTTCGAGGTCGAACACGAACGCGGTCTGCTCGCTGAACTCCGCAAGGAACTGGCTGAACCCGTCCCGGGTCGCGACCGCCTTGTAGCCCGCGTAGCTCCAGCCGTCGTCCACTCGCGTCGCGAGCGGCACGGCCGTCTCGGGGGGCGCGGCGGCCGGCACGCCTTCGGCCGTGCCGTCGTAGCCCTCCAGTTGGTCGAACAGGCTCGGGCCGGCGGGCTTGTTGCTCTTACCCTTGTGCTTGCCCTTCGCGGGCTCGGCCGCGGGGGGCACGGCCCCGGACGCGCGCCCGCCCGGTGTACTCGGGAGGGGCGACGCCCCCACTCGCCCGGCATCGTCCACAACCGCCAGCGCCTCCGCGTTCCTCTTCGCGCCGCTGGCCGCAAGCGTCTTGCGCACGCGCTCCGCGAACCCGCGGAACCCGAACTCGTGGAACAGTTCCAGCAACCTCTGCCCGTCCCAGTCGCGTCGCCTCCATCCGTCCCAGTCAAAGGTGATGGGCACGTTCCTGTCGAGTGTGACCAGTTTTTTGCTCTTCTCCAGGTCGCCGTTGGTGATCGCGTCCTTCAGCGCCTGCTTGATCTTGGGACCGCCGGACGCCTGGTCCGCGTTCGCGACCAGCGTCTCGAGCGTGCCGAACTGCTGGAGCCACTTGGCCGCGGTCTTCGGGCCGACACCTTTGACCCCTTTTATTCCGTCAACAGAGTCGCCGACGAGCGCCTGAAAGTCGATCACCTGATCGGGGCGCACCCCCCAGTCGGCGACGATGCCTTCGGCGTCCAGGACCTCATAGTCCTTGCGGAGGTTCAGCATCTTCACCTGATCAGTTACAAGCTGGCGGCAGTCTTTGTCGGACGTGCACAGGAACACCTTCAACCCGCGCGGCTCGGCCCGCGTCGCGACGGTCGCCATCACGTCGTCGGCCTCGTACCCCGGGGCGACGATGAACGGGATGCGAAGGGCCTCCATCACCTGCTGGATCAACGGCTCCTGGCGCAGCAGGTCGTCCGGCGGCGGGTCGCGGTGAGCCTTGTAGGTGGAATCGATCTCAACGCGAAAAGTCGGCTTCTCGTGGTCAAGGGTGGCGATGAGGTACTCGGCCCCGCGGTCGTACAGGTTCATGAGAGCGCGGGTGACGCCGAAGACGGCGTTGGTGGGGCGCCCATCGGGCGCACTCATGGGCCCGACGCCGTAGAACATCTGAAAGAAGAGGCCGTGGGCGTCCAACAAGTAAAGATCGCCCGCGGGAACCGGGTCCGGCATCGGCAAGGCCTGAGGGTTAGGCGAGGGCTGCGAGCAGGGGCCGCCAAGAAACAGAGACCTGAGTTACGCTCCAGACAATGTAAAATTAGTTTAGCGAACGGCGCCCCAACAGGTCAAGGGCCGGAGCGGCTGCATAACGCGCACCGACCGGAGACCCGCTTCAGAGCCGTGCGGCACGCGGGGTTACAATTCCCCGAGGGTGCGCGGCGCGACCGGCGCCGCCGTCACATCCCCGCGCCGTGCTACCGGTTCGCCACCCTTTCGTGTTGACACAACACCCAAGCGGTTTAAGCTCAAAAGAAGAGTGAAAGGTGCGGCTTTCCGCGCGCCATCCTAGCCCTCAAGGCCGAACCGCACACCGCGACGAGGACCACATGGCCAAATCCAAGGAAACGAGCGTCCCGCTGATCTTCGCGCTGGTGTTCTTCGTGCTCGCCACCATCGCGTTCGGGGTGATGTGGTACCTGTCGTTCTCCGACATGGAAACCCACGTGGCGGCCCGCAAGAAGGCCGAGGCCGACCTTGCCGGGCTGCGCGGCGAGCGCGACGAGGCCGTGCGCCTGGCCCGCGTGTACCGCATCTACCTGGGCATCCCGCACACGGCCGAGGGCGACAACGACAACACCATCATCGACACCGAGGCCAAAGCGGGCGACAAGATCGCGGGCGAGGTCAAGGCGATTAACGAGACCGTCGCGGCCAAAATCAAAGAGGTCAGCATCACGAACGTGCCGGAGGACCAGTTCACCTTCTGGAAGCTGGACGCGAGCGGGAAAGTGGAGAAGGCTCCGACCTTCGGCCTCGTCAACCAGTTCGCCAAGCTCAAGAACATGGACGCTGCGTACAAGGCCGCCGAGGACGAGCGCGACAACTACAAGAAGCAGGTGGCGACCATCGCCGCCAGCGTCCAGGCGCTGAAGGCCGCGACCGACGAGTTCAAGACCGAGACCGGCAAGCTGCCGGACAAGATCAAGAAGCAGATCGACGACGTGGTGGCCGCGTTCGACGTGCGAACCAAGAAGTACGAGGCGGCCGAGGCGACCGCCAACAAGACCATCTCCGACGTGAAGGAGGAGCGGGACCGGTACGAGCGCGAGCTGCGCAAGGCCACCACCCGGATCGCCGAACTACAGGCCGACAACCAGCGGCTCACCGTCGAGGCGACCAAGACCGCGGAGGTGTCGTCCAACTTCGAGGAGCCGCAGGGCAAGATCCTGCGCAAGGTGCCCGGGTCGGACGGCGTGGTGGAGCTCAACATCGGGTCCGCCCTCGGCGTGCGGCCAGGCCTCACGTTCACCGTGCTGCCCACCGACTTCCCCGAGAAGGGCCGGCAGTCCCGGATGCGGATGCTCCGCGTGCCCGACGGCAAGGGCGCGTACAAGTCGGTCGAGACGTTCGTGCCCAAGGGGTCCATCGAGGTGTTCGAGGTGGTCAACGAGCGGCTCTCCCTGGCCCGGGTCCAGCCCGGGTCCGAACTGGACCCGATCCGCGACGGCATCGCGCAGGGGGACCTGCTGTACAACTCGGTGTGGCGCAAGGGCGTGGCCGACCACGTCGCGCTCGTCGGCATCTTCGACGTGAACGGCGACGGCGCCGACGACATCGAGAGCGTGGTCAAGGACCTGCTCAAGATGGGCATCCCGGTGGACGCGTACTACGACATGAAGAAGCGGGCGTGGGTCGGGCAGGTGACCGAGCGCACCCGGTACATCGTCGAGGGGTACTACCCGCTCAACTCGGTGAACGACCCGAACCGCGACGAGAAGACCAAGTTGCTCGCGTCCATGACCGCCGCGATCAACGAGGGCAAACAGAAGGGCGTGACGAGCATCAACTTCCGCGATTTCTTCTCGCGGATGGGGTACAAGTTCCGGCTCGATGTGACCGACGACAAGGTGAACCAGGCGACCGCGCCGTACCTGAGCAACGTCGGCGTCGGAGCCTCCCCGATTCCGGCCCCGGGCAACCCGTGACACCGGCAGCTGGGGATTTAGGTGTGAGGGGCAAGCCTCAGCGCTCGCCCCTCACACCCCCTTCGCCCGTTAACGCCTCTAACCCTCTTGCCGAAGTACGGCGCCGCGGCTCTCGATGGCGACCGCGACGGCGGCGTCCCCCTGGTCCGTCCACTCCACGAGCGCCCAGCCGTCCCCGCCCAGCAGCGGGTCGCGCACCGCGTTCACCTGCGGCGGGCGCTCGGGGTTCAACTCAACGTCGAACTCGGCCAGGCACGCCACCGTCGCGCCGGCCGCCTTGATGACCGCCTCCTTGTTCGTCCAGCCGCGAAAGAACGCCGCCTGTCGGTTGCACTCAGGCAGCGCGCGGTATGCGGCCCCCTCCGCCGGAGAGAAGTAGCGGGCCACCAACCCGTCCGCATCGGCCAAATAGCGCACCCGCTCCACGTCCACGCCCACGCGCCGGCGGGCGAGCGCGAGTAC
>JBJSXS010000946.1:0-3173 GCA_046086545.1 Gemmata sp. | reverse complement strand
ATCCAGATTGTTTGCACCTGCGGCGAGCGGATCTGCATCCGCTGCGAGTACTGAGTTACGATCGACTTTCGCCAACGAACGGCCCAAGGAGGGGCGGTGAACGCGCGGACGCGACAGCGAATCGCCCTCTCAACGCTCGCCGCGTGCGCGGTAGCGCTGGGTGGCGGTTGCACGTCGCTACGCGGCTCGCGCTTCGACCCGTTCCCTGTCACCAACGGCATCGGGGGCGGCATGGTCGTGTCGGCCGGCCGGAAGCCGCGCCCGGCCGAACCGCAGCCGACCGCCCCGGCGCCGATCGTTCAGATACAGCACTCGGTCACACCGATGCAACCGCCTGAGCCGCTCGGGCAGCCCCGCCCGCTACCGCCCGTCCCCGGCGCGGCCGCCGCGCCACCCCCGAACCCGTCGACGAACGGACAGCCTACGGGCGCGCCGCCACTGCCCGGTGTGCCCGCGCCGCCCGCTAACGGCAGGTTCGGGCAGCCGGGTCTCGACCCGCACGTCCTCGACAAGCCGACCGCGGGCGGTGCGCGGCTCGGCTTGCTGCCGAACGAGGTGCCCGCGGACCGGGTCGTCGAACTCACGATTCACCTCCAGAACCTGTCGGCGCAGAACCAGGCGCTCGCGGCCCGGATCAAGGACCTGGAAGCCGCCGCCGCCGGCCGGGAGCAATCGCTGGAAGAGGCGGCCCGCGTCATCGCAACCGGGAACGCCGAGGCGGAGAAGGTTCGCGCCGCACTCCAAGCCCGTGTCGCCGCGCTTCAGAGCAAGATCGAGCAGATGGAGGCCGAGGACATCGCCGTCCTGAAGGCGGTCATCGCCGCGCTTGAACGGCTGCTACCGCCCGCGCCGCCGGAGAAGAAACCGTGAGGCGCATCGTCCTGCTCGCCTTCGTCCTGCTCGTGACCGGGTGCGGGATTCTGCCCAAGGGCCGATTCCCCCGGCTGAAGCCGCAGGAGCCGAGTTACAGCCAGTACCACCTCGACGGGTACGCATGGCGCAACGTCGGCCGCATCCTCGTCTTGCCGTTCCTCAACGAATCGCCGCACACCCGCGCCGCCGACGAGGTGCGGTCCGCGTTCACAGCGCAACTTCAGCGCGAGGGGCGGTGGGAAGTGATTTCGGCCGCGCCGGACGACCGCGCCGTGCTGGCCGCGCACATCCACCGAAATGGCCGCTTCGACGAGGCGGCCATGCTCATACTCGCCGAGCAGGCCGGGGCCGACGTGATCGTCCACGGGACCGTCACCCACTACTCGCCGCCCGGCTACGGGCGGCCGCGGCTCGGGCTGATCGTGCAAGCGGTCGGAGCGGACGAGGCCAAGGTCGTTGGCTCGGTCGACGGGCTGTGGGACACCACCGACGCGTTCGTAGCCGAGCGGTGTCGCATCTACTACCGACAGAGCCCGCACGTGCGGGCGGCTTTTCTGCGGAACAACCGCATCCCACTCGCGGACGACAGTTACGCCACCGAAATAGCGCTCGACTCGCCGGCGCTGTTTCAGCGGTGGGTGTGCCACGAGGCGGTGCTGGCCCTCCAGGGCAAGCCGGTGCTCGGCGTCTTTTCCCAGACTACGAAAACTCAGCTTGCGACCGAACGAGGGGCCGCCGCGGACGCCGAATTTGGCTGTGGGCCAATGTGCGGCCCGCGCGAGGCAGGAAAGTGAAGTAGGTTTTGATGGTTAGACTCGACTTGCGGTCTATAACTGTCTCGACCTGCTCACCATCCGGACGCGCACCATGTCTACGCCCGCTCCTGCTGCCGCGACGCCCAAGAAGAGCAAAAAGTTGCTTCTCGCTGTCGTGTGCGTCGTTTTCACCGCCGCCGGGGCCGTGGTCCCGATGTTCGTGAACGTGCCCGCCCTGCTCGCTAAGTCCAAGGAGGACAAGGGGAAAGAGAAAAAGGATGCGAAGACCGCGATCGTCCCGTTCGGCGACCTCACGGTGAACTTGTACGAAGAGAGGCTCCAACGGTATCTTCGTATCAAGGTGGCGCTGCTCGTAGAGGCCGACGCCGAAAAGGAGGTCACCGATCTGGTGACCAAGAAGAAGGCGGCGCTGAAGAGCGCGATGCTCACGCACCTCAGCGGCAAGTCCGTGAAGGACGTGAGCGGGCCGAGCGGGGTAACCCGCACCCAGCGCGAACTGCTGGAGCGCCTGGAAGACGTGCTGTACCCGGACGGGAGCAGCCGCATAAGATCAGTCCTGTTTGAGGAATACGTCGTTCAATGATGCCGGTCGCGTTCGACTTTCGGAAGCCGCCGCCGGGCGAACTCGGCCGGCAGGCGGAGCGGTGGCTGACGGGCGCGTGCCGGCGGATGGCCGACCCGTGGTCCCGGTTGCTCCCCTACAAGGCAGAACTCAAGGTGGGCAACGTCGGGGTGGTCGGCGCCGCGGCCGGTTTGTCGGCCCTGCCCGATGACGCGACCGCCATCCCGCTGAATGCCGAGGGCACCGACGAGACGATGCTGCTGGCGATCAGCCGGCCGTTCCTGCTCGCCTTGCTGTCAGGGCTGGTGGGAGAGACCCCGACCGAGCTGGTCGCTGACCGCGACCCGACGGAGCTCGAACTCTCACTGGTCGGCTACCTCGTCCGGGAGTTGTTCCTCGACCCTATCGAGCGCGCCTGGCCCACCGCCGAACCGCCGAAACTTACCCCCGGCGCGGCGACGCGCCCGCGCCTCGCCTGGCAGGGCGCGAGCGCCGACCTCGTTCTGTTCGCGACGCTCGACGTGTCGACTCCCTTCGGCGAGCACCCCGTCCACCTGATCGTGCCGCGGCACGGGCTGTGCATGCGGCTCGCCGCGGCCGACGCGCCGACGAAGTCACCCGTGGCGGCTGTTCCGGCGGCTCACATCGAGGCGCTGGTGCGCGAGATGTCGGTCGAGCTGACGGTCCTGCTGGGCACCGCGGACCTGACGATGAAAGCCTTGGGCGACCTGAAGACCGGGGACGTTGTTTTGCTGCGGCAGAAGGTAGATCAGCCGCTAGACGGCCTTCTGTCCGGAGCGCGGAAGTTCCGCGTCTGGCCGGGCGTGGTCGGTGAGAAGGCGGCCGTCGTTATCGACGCGCCGGCCGACGAAGGTTGAGTCAAACGGCACTGAGAGATGCTGCGATGCCCGACACCACACCCGCGACCGACGCGCCGATCGACGCGCACCGGCCCGAGTTTC